>NZ_DATGTT010000052.1:0-143675 GCF_035301675.1 Lentibacillus sp.
GGCTCAAGAGTTTGCCGCCAACTTCCTTCAGATTCCACCTCACGATGGACACCCTTGTCTTTGGCTAACGGTTCCTACTACCAAGTCCGTAGGAGACTTTCACTCCCTAGACATAACACATGCCCGGCGCACAACAAAAAAGGAATCGGCATTTAACCGATTTCCTTTTTATTCTGGGCATCAAGTATTATGTATCTATCAATCCCAATCGTGCCGTCTGCTGAGAAGTTTTGATCCCGCTCCAGGCAGGTGGGTGCCTTGTTTCATATTTGTTGCACTTCCCCCTTTCCGGGGCTTGCACTCAATATGAAAACCAATTCTGGCTCCCATTAATATAAGTGTTCGGTCAAAACGAATGTACCAGACGAACACATCAGGATTGAAAGTGTTACGTGACTTTATTACTTTAAAAATATAATAACACACACAAAACGAATTATCAATATTCTTTTTACAAAATATTCTTGATAAAGCGAAACTTCATTCAATGGGGTGTTTTCCCCCATTGAATGTTAGTTGAGCAGCATCGGGCATTTATGGGCAGTTAGCCGCCGTACTTCGGCGGGTTTCTGCCCGTTAGATGCGGGGAAAAGCGAAACTTCATTCAATGGGGTGTTTTCCCCATTGAATGTTAGTTGAACCACGAATTAGGAATTTTACATATGTCTCATTCTTCATTGTTAATTTGAATCGACAGTTCATCCAGCTGATTCTTGCTTACATCATTTGGTGCATCTGTCAATAAATCAGAAGCCGAAGCTGTTTTTGGAAATAGAATAGTGTCCCTCAGATTCGAACTTCCGGCCAGCAGCATGACAATTCTGTCCAGTCCCAGGGCAATTCCGCCATGAGGAGGCGCGCCATACTCCAATGCTTCAATTAAAAAGCCAAACTGTTCATTTGCCTCATCTTTTGTAAATCCTAATACATCCAGCATCTTCATCTGCTGATCCTTCTTGTGGATGCGCAATGATCCCCCGCCAAGTTCATAACCGTTTAACACAAGGTCATACGCGTTGGCCCTGACATCACCCGGATTTGTTTCAAGATTATCAAGGTCTTCTTCAACAGGCTTTGTGAACGGATGATGAGCAGCAAAATAGCGCTCGAGATCTTCATCATATTCCAGTAAAGGCCAATCGGTAACCCAGAGAAAATTGAACGTGTTTTCATCAATCAGGTTCAATTCTTTTCCAAGCTTGAGTCTTAATGCACCTAAACTGTCATAAACAATAGATGTTTTATCACTGCCAAATAGAAGCAGGTCGCCATCAACTGCGGCAGATCTTTCAATTAGGCCATTTTTCTCTTCATCGGATAGGAATTTAACAACCGGCCCTGTCAGTTGACCGTCATCAACTTTGAGCCACGCCATCCCTTTAGCACCATAAACTTTCACAAAATCAGTCAGTTTATCGATGTCTTTCCGTGAATAATTGGCTGCTTGCCCTTTGACATTTAACAAGCAGATTTTTCCGCCCGATTCGATGGCCCCCTTAAAGACTTTAAACGACGAATTTTCCATAATATCAGAGACATGGATCAATTCCATGCCAAATCGTGTATCGGGCTTGTCGGATCCAAACCGTGCCATCGCCTCGTCATAAGACATTCGCGGCAGGGGCAAGGTAATGTCCACATTTCTGACTTCTTTTAGCACATACCTCATCATTTGCTCAGTCATGTCCATAATCTCATCGCTGGTCAGAAATGATGTTTCAATATCAACCTGAGTGAATTCCGGCTGCCGGTCCGCCCGCAAATCCTCATCCCTGAAACAGCGGGCTATCTGATAGTATTTTTCAAAACCGCCCATCATGATCAGCTGTTTAAACAACTGCGGAGACTGCGGCAGTGCATAAAATTGTCCTCGATGCACCCGGCTTGGTACAAGGTAGTCTCGTGCACCCTCAGGTGTGCTTTTCGTTAAGATAGGTGTTTCCATTTCCAGAAACCCATCGTCATTCAAAAAGTTACGGATAGCCTGTGTTGTCCGGTGTCGCATTTTAAAGGTTTCCTGCAGCTTATTTCTGCGTAAATCAATATAACGGTACTTTAAACGCAGGTCTTCAGCAACATCTGTATCTTCCTCGATTAAAAATGGCGGTGTCTTCGCCTTATTTAAAATGGTCAAATCTTTAGCGATTACTTCAATACGGCCTGTTTTCATCGCCGGGTTAACCGTTCCTTCTTCGCGTTTAACCACACTGCCTGCTACTTCCAGAACGTATTCAGTTCTGACTGACTCAGCCGCTTGTAAGGCGGCTTTCGAATGGTCCGGATTGAACACAACCTGTACAAGACCGGACCTGTCACGCAAATCGATAAAAATCAGCCCGCCCAAGTCACGGCGCGTTTGCACCCACCCTTTCAGCAATACCGATTGATCAACATTTTTCTCATTTAATGTTCCGGCTAGCACGCGTTCACTCATTAGTTTTTCCTCCTGACAGTTTTCCCCTCATAAACTCGGACAATTCGGCCAATGATACTTCCGCCTCATCACCAGTTGCCATTTCTTTCACATTTATTGTCTGTTGTTCCAGTTCATTTTCACCAAGAACAAGAACATATTTGGCACGATAACGGTCTGCAGCTTTAAACTGTGCTTTTATCTTTCGGCTCTGGTAATCCCGGTCAATCTGAATACCGTTTTTACGCAAGTCATGGACGATTTGAACCGAAGCTTTTTCGGCTTGATCGCCAACCGCCACAAAAAAGCAGTCCAAAGCCTCACCCGCCGGAATTTCAATATTCTCTGCTTCCAGTGCCATCATCAGCCGCTCCAGTCCCATTCCAAAACCAATCCCAGGTGTCTCGGGGCCGCCTAATTCTTCAATCAGACCATTATATCTGCCGCCGCCGGCAAGTGTGGTAATCGCACCAAATCCTTCAGCTTTACTCATAATTTCAAATGCGGTGTGATTATAATAATCAAGCCCCCGCACTAAATTCGGATCAACCTCATAATCAATATTCATCAATGATAAATAGGTTTTGACTTTTTCAAAATAAGTTCTCGAATCCTCGTTCAAATAATCTAGAACAGATGGCGCAGTCTTCATCGCAGGATGATCTTTATCAGTTTTACAATCCAATATGCGCATCGGGTTTTGCTCAAGCCGGGTCTGGCAATCACCGCATAATTCATTTTTATGTGGGATGAAATGATCAACCAATGCCTGACGGTGGCTTTCCCTGCTTTCCTTGTCTCCTAACGAGTTAATCACAAGCTTAAGCGATTTTAGACCAAGTTCGCGGTAGCAGGTCATAGCCAAATCGATGACCTCGGCGTCTACTGCTGGATCAGCGCTTCCCATTACCTCCACCCCGAATTGATTCAGCTGCCGCATTCTGCCCTTTTGCGGACGTTCATAGCGGAACATTTGGGCAAAATAATAAAGCTTGACCGGCTGACTGGGATTTCCATGCATTTTATGTTCCACAAATGAACGGACAACCGGAGCGGTGCCTTCAGGCTTTAGTGTCAGACTTCTGCCTCCTTTATCCTCAAACGTATACATCTCTTTTTGAACAATATCGGTTGAATCACCGACTCCCCGCTGAAAAAGCTCGGTGTGTTCAAATAAAGGTGTGCGGATTTCTTCAAAATGATATCTTTTACAAATATCTTTAATTTTTTCTTCAACAAATTGCCACTTCGCAGCTTCTTCCGGCAAAGTATCAACCGTACCGCGTGGCGCTTTTATACTCATCATCAATACCCCCTAAGTCATTTAAAATACCGATTCGTTCAATTGTCAATTCCAGACGATGGTTTGTCACAGCTCAGGTTCTTCTTTACAATCAGCTTGCAGTATAATCCCCGTTTAGCATTGCTTAAACAACAAAAAAACTCCCGTCCCCCTTAGATAATAAGGGACGGAAGTTTTTACCCGCGTTGCCACCCTGATTGGTGCTGTCAAAGCACCCGCTCTTCACAGTTAACGCCTGCAAAACGTCTATACCTACTTACTGTTTATTCGATACAGAACCTAAGGAATGTCGTTCACCAGGACTAATTGCGAAAATGTTTCCAGCCGATGACATTTTCTCTCTTTGCACTAGCGACCTGATTACTCTTTCCATCGCTGGTTAGTTTCGTTTTCATATTGAATGATTACTATATTAATGTTTCAGCATAATATTGTCAAGTGCGGATTATTTTTTTCTTCAGTCTTTTTACTTCACCAAGGGAAATACCCAACTCTTCTGCTATTTCCATATGATTAAACTGATCCTCCATCTCCATGAAACGATGGAAATCCGCCCCATATATTTCTTTATTCACATTTGTGCTCCATTGTTTATTATTCACACGCATCATATTGACCTCCTCATTCACTCTAGTTTTGCCTGTTTTAAAACTTTTTATTACAATTAAGAGTAATGATAAACGTATGGGAGGAAATCATGTGCGTTTTATTAAATCAGCTGGATTTTTCTTGTTCATTTTTTGCTTTACTTTAATCCCTGTGGCACAAGCAGATAAAGCGGTTGTAATCACTGATGGTCTGAACATCAGATCAGGGCCGGGGACAGATTATAACCGGGTAGGTCAGGTGAATACCGGCAAAGAGCTCCATATTATCAGTGTTGAAAATGATTGGGTGGAAATAGCATTTGATAGTGGAACCGGCTGGGTATCGAGTGAATATGTTGATATCTCTTCAAATTCAAGTGATGATTCCACCGACAGCGACCCTGCCGGCAGCAATGGCATTGGAAGCATAGTCATTCAGCATGACAATACACATCTGCGAAAAGGGCCTTCAACCTCTTACGACATCATCGGTTTCACAAATAAAGGCGAGGAATTTAATGTCGTAGGAGAAAAAGAAAATTGGTATGAAATCGCAAATGACGAAATGTACGGATTTGTATTGAAGAATTTTGCCACCGGTCATAAAACACCATCTTCAGCAGGTCTTGAAGATAAAACCATCGTCATTGATGCCGGTCACGGCGGGCGTGACGTAGGGGCAATTGGTGCAAGTGGTACATATGAAAAGAATTTTACTTACAGAACAATGCGGGAACTAAAAAAAGAACTGGCTATTCTTGGTGCTGAGGTCGTTATGACCAGAGAGAGAGATCAGTTTGTTTCGCTTGAAAGCAGGACGAGCCTGGCCAATATAGCAGATACAGATGCTTTTATCAGCATCCACTATAACAGTTTTCCCCAGGCGCCTGAAGTAACCGGGATAGCAACGTATTATTATCATGAGCAGAGTAAAGAACTTGCCCGGTTTGTGCAGGAAAGTCTAATCAATGAAACCGGAGCAAATAACCGTAAAGCGCTCAGTGAGGACTATCACGTTATCAGGCAAAGTTTTAACCCGTCCATTCTCATTGAACTTGGATTTATTTCCAATTCAGAAAAAGAGCAGCTGCTGGAGACTAACAGCTATCAAAAACAATTAGTTTCCGGCATTATCACCGGTCTTACCAAATACTTTAATTAGACTGATTTTTTAGATTTGTTTATATTATTAACAGAAGCTGACTAACCCGAAGACTACTTCAGGGGCAGCTAATCCGAAAGTCTGCAGAGTGTAAGTTAGAAGAAATTGATACGCTATCACAAGAAGCGAAGCGTTTGTCAACTGCTGTGATTTTTAGAAATATAAGTGTGAAATAAGAGCTGATTTTTTTATGGTACAAAAACCATTTCAGAACGTCACAGCAGCGGAGGCAATTTACGAAGACTCCTATGGGAAAAGCACTGTCCGAAGACCCCACAGAAAAGTGGTCTGTGCTTTTCGAGGAGGCTGAGGCCTTGCCCATGAAAGCGAAGTATATTGCCGGAGCGTCTCAAACCACTAACGGTAGTCAGAATGATAGGACGATTCTCTAATGAAATTTTCAACTGTGTCGCTTTTTATACCGACTTCGGGGTAAAAGATCAACAAAATTTCTGAAGAAAGCCTTGAAAAAATAACGAAAGAGATCGGACGACCCCGGTTATTTATCGTCTGTATCCAAAATAATTGTCACTGGCCCGGAATTCGTCAGACAGACTTGCATCATTTCGCCAAATTCCCCTGTTTGCACATGTATATCATGATGTGCAATCTGCTCATTAAAATACTGATAAAGCTCGTTTGCCAGATCTGGCTTGGCTGCATTAATATAGCTTGGCCGCCTGCCCTTGCGTGTATCAGCATATAGTGTAAATTGTGATATTGACAGCACATTCCCCGAAACATCCAGTAATGAGCGATTCATTTTACCGTTCTCATCATCAAAAATCCGTAAATGGATTAGTTTACTGACCAGATAGTCAGCATCTTGTTTAGTATCATCATGTGTAACACCGAGCAGAACCACAAGACCATGATCAATCGCTCCGGTTTCAGCACCGTTGACCGTCACACTTGCATCTGCCGCGCGCTGAATGACTGCTTTCATTGCCTTAAGACCCCTTTTTTAAATTATTGAACGGTCCTTGTCACCGTATAAACGTCTTTTATTTGTTTAATTCGGTCAACAATCCGCTTTAAATGTCCAGTATTATGAATGAGTATCGTAATGTTAATAACAGCCATTCTGTTTCGATCCGATCGGCCGTTAACATACGTAATGTTCGTCTTTGTTTCATTTACGGCCTGCAGGACTTCATTGACCAAACCGCGCCGGTCATAACCCGATATTTCCAGATCAACATGGTATTGCTTTTTCTTGGTATCATTATTTTCCCATTCAACATGAAGATGGCGCTGCCTGGCATCTTCTGTCTGGATATTCGGGCAATCCGCCCGGTGTACTGACACGCCCCTGCCTCTCGTAATATACCCTTCAATAGCATCTCCGGGAACCGGATTGCAGCATTTGGCAAGGCGTACCAATAAATTATCAACGCCCTCTGCTTTGACACCTGAATCACGTTTTTGCACCTTCTTGGTTACTTTTTCAGCCTTGACTTCCTCGATGGTTTCTTCGAGGTTTTGTTCTTTTTGTTTTTCCTGTCGCAGTTTATCCGTCAAGCGTGTTGCAATTAATGCTGAAGTAATACCTTGGTACCCCACCGCAGCATACATATCTTCCTCACTGGAAAAATTAAATTTTTCGAATACACGCTTTAAATTGCTCTGGGTCAGGACGTCTTTTGGTTCGATTCCGAGCGACCGGATTTCTTTGTCGACTGCTTCTTTGCCTTTACTGATATTTTCATCACGACGCTGTTTTTTAAAGAACTGCTTAATCTTGCTTTTAGCCTGTGATGTCTGGGTTATCGACAGCCAGTCGTGAGAAGGGCCATATGAATGTTTGGAAGTCATCACTTCCACAATATCTCCGTTTTTCAACTGATAATCAAGCGGCTCCATTTTCCCATTAACTTTTGCCCCAATTGTCTTATTGCCAACCTCTGTGTGAATACGGTAGGCAAAATCAAGCGGTACTGACCCCGATGGCAGCTCGATGACATCACCTTTTGGCGTAAAAACATACACCATATCGGAAAACAGATCGACTTTTAATGTTTCCATAAATTCTTCCGCATCATTCGTTTCACTTTGCCAGTCTAGAATTTCCCTGAACCAGGTCAGTTTATCTTCAAACGATTTACTGTCTTTTGCCAATTGCTTTCCTTCTTTATAAGCCCAATGTGCCGCGATTCCATACTCGGCAATTTCATGCATCTCTTTTGTGCGGATCTGCACTTCAAGCGGATCGCCTTTCGGACCAATGACAGTGGTATGCAATGACTGATAAAGGTTGGGCTTAGGCATTGCTATATAATCCTTGAACCTCCCGGGCATCGGTTTCCAGCAAGTATGAATGATACCCAGCACTGCATAGCAGTCCTTAATGCTGTGAACAAGAATCCGTACCGCCAGCAAGTCATATATTTCATTAAATTGTTTATTTTGCTTGGCCATTTTCCGGTAAATACTGTATAAATGTTTTGGTCTGCCGGACATATCCGCTTCAATATTGACATCATCCAGTTGTTGCTCCAGTTCCTCGATGACTTCATCAATATAGGTTTCACGTTCTTCACGTTTTTGTTTCATCAGCTGAACAATCCGGTAATATTGCTGTGGATTCAGATAGCGTAATGCGGTATCTTCAAGCTCCCATTTTATTGTCGATATCCCGAGCCTATGAGCCAGCGGTGCAAATATTTCCAGCGTTTCATTGGAAATCCTGCGCTGCTTATTCGGCGGCAAGTGTTTTAACGTACGCATATTATGCAAACGATCAGCAAGTTTAATCAAAATGACCCTAATATCCCTTGCCATCGCCACAAACATTTTCCGGTGATTTTCCGCCTGTAGAGCTTCTTTTGATTTATATTTGATTTTGCCGAGCTTTGTCACGCCATCTACAAGCATCGCCACTTCCTCGTCGAATGCATCCTCGATCTGCTCGAGTGTCACTTCCGTATCCTCGACAACATCATGTAAAAAACCGCCTGCTATTGTGACAGGGTCCATTTCCAGTTCAACCAGAATCCCGGCAACTTGAACAGGGTGAACGATATAAGGTTCTCCTGACTTCCGGTATTGATCCTTATGAGCATCTTCGGCGAATTTGTATGCGCGATGCAGAAAACCAGCATCCTCTTTTGAAAGGTAGCTTCGGGCTTTACCAATCACTTCTTCACTTGTTAATAGTTCGTCTTTAGCCATAAAATCACCTGAATTCAGTTTGACAATACTTTCCGCCGGCCGGGTAAGCCCCCGGCTGTTTCTGCGGTTCCCATCCTGACTGTAAAGCAGAATTTCGTTCAAAGTCTTTTCTATTGTTTATAGTATTAAAAATTTTTGCTGAAATGTAAAGAGAAAACTGTCAGCTTTTTCACTTCAAGACTTTTCAGACAGCCTCCTGAATAATAATAGGTCTGATAATTGATTCAATCAGACCTGAAATATATAGTTAATCCTGATATCGCATTAATGTCAGCACATCATAGCCATCCAATTTTTCCAGTCCTTTCAGATAGGAAAGCTCAATCAGAAAAGCACATCCGACAACAATTCCGCCCAATTCTTCCACCAAATTGATTGTTGCCTCAATCGTTCCGCCTGTTGCAAGCAAATCATCAGTTATCAGAACCCGCTGACCAGGTTTGATGGCGTCTTTATGAATCGTGAGGATGTTTTTGCCGTATTCAAGGCCATAATCAACTTTTATCACTTCACGCGGCAATTTTCCTTCTTTTCTTACAGGTGCAAAGCCTACTTCCAGTGCATAGGAAACGGGACAGCCGATAATGAAACCTCTTGCTTCGGGACCTACGACAAGGTCAATATCTTTTTTCTTGGCAAATTCTACAATTTCATCCACTGCTGATTTAAACGCTTTTCCATTATCCATTAATGGTGTAATATCTTTAAATTGTACGCCTTCTTTTGGCCAGTCTTCAACAATTTGTATATGTTTTTTATAGTCCATAAACTACTTCCTCCTTGAGGCTTCCCCTGTCTTCCAAGCATTCGGACAGCCACGTTTTCAGCTCTTCATAGGTTGAATAATATAATGTTTTTTCAATGTCGGCTTTCGTCAGACGCTCCTGATAGACAGCCGATGCCGCTAAATCTTTTTGAACAGGTTTAGGGTTGATTGTAATGAAACCATCCTCTATTTTAACAAAACCGAGGTCAAAAAACACGTCTGTCATAAATTCGATACGTGCTTTCGTCCATCCTTTAGCTTCCATAATCATGGGCAAATCCTTATCTGTATTAATCTGTTTTCGTTTAAACAGAAGCGCATACAGCCATTTGAAATCTTCTCTTGATGGAAAGACGTTCATGAAAGCACTGTCCTTCAACTGAAAACATGCATGGATATTGGTGGGATTCAACTGTTTCAGCAATAACTTGAAGGATTTCAAATCTGTCGGCATATCGAACAAAAATAGCGTCTCTGTCTCTTCTAAGCTGTTTACATCTGTATCGTATGTAACACATCGGACATTGTCAGGAAAATCATACTCATTCCGCTTTGCCTGACAAACTACTGTATACATATTATTTGGCTGTACATATGGTGTTATCCGTGGCTGAATCTTTCCCCGATGATCAAATAACTGGTGTTCATCAATTTTCATATCCTGCATAACGATCTGTACTTTCCGAAAACCGTTCCACTCATTTATGCCGAGTTCGCCGACAACGGATATTGGTGTTTTCGGCGTCATATAATAATATAAATCCCCAAGCCCAAAGCCAATACCGTCAAGTGTTTTATTTTGATGACGGAATTGCATTTTTAAATGTTTTTTATTATTCCCAATTTGCCTTGTATTTGCGGGAACTCCTTCTAAATGAAAAACAGGTTTGGGATTGGCCATGCCAAATGGTGCCAGCTGCCTGATTTCTTCAACCAATTCTTCATTAATTTCCGGTAGGGCTATAGACTTGGAAACCTCGATTTCCTGAGTAAAATCTTCTGTTCTCAGCTCTTGATAGATCAGATTATTCAATTCCGCTGTTAACGTTCGGAAGTTGTCTATCGGGAGTGTCATCCCCGCAGCCTGGGAGTGACCGCCGAAATGCGTGAACGTATCCCTTATTTTCATACAATTTGTAAATAAATCAAAGGTCGGGATGCTCCTTGCAGATCCTTTCATGACCCCGTCTTCCGGCAAAATCGACAGAACAATTGCCGGGCGGTCGTACTTCCTGACCAGATTTGAGGCGACAATACCTAATACACCCTGATTCCAGCCCTCTTTTGCCACAACAATGACACCCTGGTCTTCAACAGGGCCTGTCATTTCTTCGGCCTCTTTTACAATAGTACTGACAATGCTTTTTCGTTCCTCATTGATTGATTGAACCCTCTCTGCGATTTGATAAGCTTCATCCTGAACATCTGTCAATAACAGATGAACCGCCAGATCAGCATCCTGTAATCTTCCAACCGCGTTTAATCTTGGTCCGATTGAAAATCCGATATCTTCCTCAGTGATGCGCCCGTCAATGCCGCAAACTTTCATTAATGCCTTCAGCCCCGGTTTGCCGGAACGTGATAAAGCTTGTAAACCATAATAGGCAATAACACGATTCTCCCCTGTCAACGGTACAAGGTCGGCAATCGTTCCAATCGCTGCAAAGTCAAGCAGCTGTTTTGGAAAATATCCGAGCAGACATTCAGCAAGCTTAAGTGCGACACCTACACCTGCAAGGTCTTTAAAACCGTAATCAGGGGAACATTTTGGATGAATGATTGCGTAAGCATCCGGCAGTTGCTCCTGTGGTTCGTGGTGATCCGTAATAATCAGATCAATCCCCAGGTTTTTAGCATAAGCTGCCTCATTTACAGCAGCAATCCCGTTGTCAACTGTTATAATTAAATGATAGCCATTTTCATATGCCGCTCTGAATGCCTCTTCATTCGGCCCATAACCCTCTGTAAAGCGATTTGGAATATAGTAATCACAATGTGCACCAAGTTCATGCAGTGTGTTAATCATGATGGCTGTTGAACTGACTCCATCAGCATCATAATCACCATACACCAGAATTTTTTCATCAGCATTAACAGCTCTATGTATCCGTTCTGCTGCCTTATCAATATCTGACAACAATTTTACACTGTATAATTGTGTTAAATCAGGAGATACAAACGCTTCAGCTTCTTCGCGCGTTGTGATGCCGCGCTGAAACAACAACTCTTTGATAAGTGGTGAGAATCGATTTGAATCCCAATTTGGTATATCATTTTGACTGTCTGCAAATTTCCATTTCATTTTACTTTCTAACATAAACTCACCTCTGACTAATCCAGTATACAGGAGATAGCCACGGTGAGCAATCGGGTTTATTTACCCCGCATGTAATGGGCAGTAATCACCCAAAGTACAGAGGGGGGAGGGTAACTGCAATTAAATGTCCGATTCTGTTCAACTAACATTCAGCGGGAAAACCTTCCGCTGAATGAAGTTTCATCTTACCGTTTATTTTTAGCTGGCTGGTCAGATGCTTTCTTTCTGGAATCATCTTCTTTAAGTAAACTATGTTTTTTCAATGTCTCTTTCATTTGTTTGTTTTCGGACACGAGTGTATTGCGCTCACGCTGTAATCGGATAATTTTCACCAGACCGACAGCTGCTGTTATGACCCCTCCCATTAATACGGAAATCAGGATAACCAATATTAATGGCGCCTCCCCGCTGCCAAACAAGTAATTGACTTCCACTGGGTCAACGTTAATCACTGCAAAAATGGCAACAATTAACACAAAAATAATGGCTAAAATAACATAAGTCTGTCCTTTCAAATTTATCCTCCTTTTAAAAAGCTATTTCATTTAACTTACCCTTTTTCATTTTCAGATAACCATAATGAAACCCCTGAAGCCATTTGGCATCAGGGGTTTCGTTTCATTACACTTGCGGACCTTCCGTACGCTTTTTTTTGGCAAAAACAACGGGCTTTTGATTGATATTTTTCCCGCGCCAGACGAGCCAAAGCTGGGATGCGAGAAATAATGACGAATACGTACCTGCAAGAAGACCTACTGTCAGTGCAATCGCAAACCCGGTTATTGATTGTGCGCCAAGGAATAAGAATGCCAATACGGCAACCATCGTGGTAACAGTCGTATTGATACTGCGTGTCATGGTCTGCACAAGACTTCGATTGACAATTTTGGCAAGTCCTTTAAACGACTTAATCCGCTTTTTCTTTCTTAAATTTTCACGTATCCGGTCAAAGGTGACAATGGTATCGTTGATGGAATAACCGATAATCGTGAGTATCGCGGCAACAATCGTCACATCAAATTCAATTTGTGTCAGACTGAATATCGCTAGTATGAAAAATGCATCGTGGATCAGGGCTATGATTGCCGTAATCCCGAAAAAAAGCTCAAATCGGATAGTGACATAGATAATCATGCCTATTGATGCAATTGCGACTGCATATAGAGCATTTTTGACCAGTTCTTCCCCGACAATTGGTGATACAACACTGACACTCGTATCCGCATTGAAATTCTCCTTAAAATACGTTTGAATATCGGAAATCCGGTCTTCATCAATTACCCGGTCATAGCGGAGAATGGCACCCTCATTGTTGTCACCAGTCAGCACTACTGACTGGGCCTGCAGATCCAATTCTTCCAAACCACTTTCAATTTCCTCAGTATTCAGGCTGTTTTCTGCAGCTAGCTGAATTCGGGACCCGCTTGTAAAGTCAATGCCGGGGTTCAACTGGAAAATCCCGAGCGCAATTGCCCCGATAATGACCATTACTGCCGAAGTGACAAAGAATTTTTTACGATGCTGGACAACATTCAATTCCCTGTTGAATACTTTCGGTTCGTATTCTGTTGAGTCAGCAATATCTTTAATATCTTTTTGTTTTACACCAAACCAGCCCGGACGGCCTTTGAGATATCTGCTTTTCACCCATAGGCTCATAAGCCATCTGGTACCATACACAGCGGTCAGAAAACTGACGACGATGCTCAGGATCAGCATAGTGGCAAACCCTTTGACGGAGCTCGTGCCAAAAATAAATAGAACAGCTGCTGCGAGCAGTGTCGTAATATTGGCATCAACTATGGCACGAAGCGAGTTTTTTGACCCTGCTTTAAATGATGCCTGAACCGATTTACCTTCCCTCAGCTCTTCTTTAATCCGTTCAAATGTGATGACATTCGCATCTACTGCCATCCCGACACCGAGAATCAAAGCCGCAATCCCCTGCAGCGTCAGGACACCGTTCATCAGATTAAAAACTAATAAAACCAAAAAGATATAAACACTTAAGTTTATCGCTGCTATGATACCCGGAAAACGGTATATGACCATCATAAATAAAAATACAAGACTTATACCGATAATTCCGGCGAATACGGTTTTATCCAGTGCCTGTTCTCCGAATTGTGCCCCGACTGTGTTGGAATAAAGTTCTGTCATATTAACCGGCAACGACCCGGCATTTATGATATCAGCCAGCCGCTGAGCTGATTCGACCGTAAAATCACCGTCAATTTGAACATCCGTTGTATTCAGAGTTTTTGTAACACTGGGCGCTGAAACAAATTTTGGATCCTCTTTTCCATATTCCTCAGCAAATGAATTCCCTTCCTGATAGTCCATCCACATGACGAGCAAGTTATCCGGATAAGGCGTATCCGGATTTTGTTTACCTTTTATCCGGCTGGTGATCTCGCCGAATTGTTTTCCATCCTTCAGCTGGAGCGTAACAATCGGCTTGTTCGTTTTCTGGCTGAAATCCTGCTGGGCGCCGCCTTCAACAAAGTCCGTTCCATCGAGCAGTTTTTCATCTTCAACATTCCGCAGCGACAGACGTGCAGATGTCGACAAAAGTTCACGTGCCTCTTCCTGGTTTTCAACTCCGGCAAGCTGCACCCGAATCCTGTTTTCACCTTCGATATCTATGTTTGCTTCACTAATCCCTAGCCGGTTTACCCGTTCGTTAAGAATCCGGACAGTGGACTCAAGTAATTCTCTGTCTGTTTCCTTACCTTCTTCAACAGGTTCCACTTCGTATAAAATTTCAAAGCCGCCCTGCAGGTCCAGGCCCAGATTAATATCTTTCGCAATTCCCGTTACCGTTGAACCAATCGTTCCTGCAAATATGAGGACGATCAGAAAAAAGGCAACAATTCTGCCTCTTGTTTTCATATGTGGTTTTGCCTCCCTTTAAATTCCACGGGTCATTCATTATGTATCAATCATTCGTTTCTTCAGTTTTATCATTTTCTGTCACTGCTGCAATTGACGCCGACAGGTCATCATCCTGATAAGCATTGATCGTTAAATAACTCATATAAACATTGGACGATAAATGGAAAATATCCTGAACCACCTCATATAAACGCTTGGAGGGGTCCTCCCCTTTCCACACTTTTTCTTCCAGGCATTTCCATACATCCTCGCCTGTTGCATTATTATATCCCATAAGACGCAGTTCACTTGCTTTGCTATTTAATGCAGGTCCGATTTCAGTTTTCCATTCACTGACTGTTTTTATCATACTCTCAATCATCCCCCGTCGCAAAACCTTTGCCGTTTTATATCGTGATGCTTGTCATGCTTGGACCACTATATTGCATATATATCATTGTATCTGAAAATATATTTTTTGAGAAGGTAGGTCGGCAATATTGACCAAGCAAACATTTCTGCAAGGAACGCTAATCCTGATAACGGCAGGCATGATAACAAGACTGCTCGGATTTATTAACCGGCTGGTCATAGCCAGGGTTATGGGAGAGGAAGGTGTCGGTTTATATATGATGGCACTTCCTACACTATTTCTGGTTATCACGCTTACACAGCTTGGACTTCCGGTCGCTATTTCCAAACGTGTATCTGAAGCCGAAGCTAAAAATGACAAAGCCAAAATTAAGCGGATTCTTGTTATATCACTGCTCGTAACCTCCATAACCAGTATTGTTTTTACCATTGGCATGATTGCTGCAGCACCATTTATTGCAACAACTTTGCTGACAGATGAACGGACACTGTATCCACTGGTGGCTATTAGTCCAATTGTGCCGATTGTTGCCATCTCCTCCGTACTCAAAGGCTATTTTCAGGGCAGGCAGAATATGAAGCCGCAAAGCTATGCACTTGTCATCGAACAGCTTGTAAGAATTATCTTCGTCGCTTTTTTTGTTAAACTGCTGCTGCCTTATGGCATTGAATTTGCTGCTGCAGGTGCCATGTTCAGTGTGATACTCGGCGAACTTGCTTCGATGGTGTATTTGACAGGCGTGTTTAAACGGCAAAAAATTGTACGAGTCCGGAACCGATTCTTCCACCATATTAAGTCAGGCCAACATACATTGCAGGAATTGTTTTCTATTTCGCTTCCAAGTACGGGCAGCCGGTTGATCGGCAACATATCCCACTTTTTGGAGCCAATACTCGTTGCACAAAGCCTGGCCATCGCTGGTATTTCCAGTTCACTGGCGACTAAACAATACGGTGAATTGACAGGTTATGTATTACCATTGCTTTTTTTACCTACATTTATTACGAATTCACTGTCAATTGCATTAGTCCCTTCCATATCAGAGGCTGATGCAAATCAAAATAAACACTTGATCCATTACCGGATTCATCAATCAATCAGGATTTCATTTGCATCAGGTGCGATTGCAACCGTTGTGCTTACTTTATTCGCAGCTCCAATATTAAATTATATGTATGGAACCGATAATGCAAGTCATTTCTTAGTTCTCATGGCCCCTTTTTTCATCCTGCTCTATATTCAATCGCCATTGCAGGCTGCACTGCAGGCACTCGACCTGGCAAGACCTGCCATGTGGAACAGTTTAGTCGGTGCAGCCATCAAATTGACTGTACTTTTCTTGCTGGCATCAAATCCCAATTTTGGCATAAATGGTGTCGCAATCGCTATGTCAGTCGGTGTTATTCTCGTGACATTATTGCATCTGGCAAGTCTTTATAAGGAAATCGGGTTTATGATTGCAGGAGGGGATTTGCTGAAAATGAGCATGCTTGTCTCACTGACATGGCTGTGCGGGAGATTTTTACGGGGGATATTTACCGGCCTCGACACTAACTTGTTTGTTTTTGCCTTGATGCTCATTGCCTTACTGATCATTTATGTTATTCTGCTCTTTATTTTAAGGTTCCTGACAAAAGAGGAACTGAGGCAAATACCCATCCTGCAAAAATGGCTGTCATAAAAAGAAAATCCGAACTGATTCGAAATCTAACTGACGAATTTTGAATCATAGTTCGGATTTTTCTTTAGTAAAAAAGTTATATCCCAGCCTCATTTTTTATATAGACTAAGACATATATGGAATCAAATATCGGATGTAAATATAAATGGTTGATGCCACCAGTGATAAAATAACAAAAGGGATGCCATACAGCATAAAACGTATAAACGGCAGTTTTTGCCCCTCTCCTTCTGCGAGACCTGCCACCACCACATTGGCTGAAGCTCCTATAAGCGTCGCATTCCCGCCCAGACAGGCTCCCAATGCCAGTGACCACCAGATCGGGTCCAGGTAAACCATGCCATAACCCTGGAACTCTTCAACAACCGGAATCATTGCTGCGACAAAGGGGATGTTATCAACGATACCCGAAAATAACCCGGATATCCATAAAATTAAAATAGCTGTTGCAGCAAAATCACCATCTGTCCAAAGAATAATCCCCCTCGCCAATTCATCGATAATTCCGGCTGATTCAAGACCGCCTACCAGCGTAAAAAGCCCGATAAAGAAGAATAGTGTCACCCACTCAACCCGGGAAAAAACGTGTTCTGTATCCAGCTCTTTTTCCGTCAACAGAAGTAAGAGTACAGCCCCGCTTAGTGCAATGGCAGTCAAGTCGATATGCAGGAACGCATGCAGCAAAAAACCCAAAAGTGTCATAGTTAGAACAGCAATTGATTGATAAAGCATCGGAGAACGTACAAGATAGGCGGATGCATCGGCGTTCATCAACTCCTTCGCACTGCCATTTTCAGGCTTCAGTGACCGTCTGAACAATGGCAGCACCACCATCAGCATAATCACAAACATCAAAAGAGCCAACGGTGCCAGATGATTGATAAACGACAAAAATGTCAGATGTTCAACAGCCTGTCCGATCATAATATTCGGCGGATCTCCAATAAGAGTAGCAGTCCCCCCAATATTGGAACTGAAAATAACTATAAGCAGATATGGAAACGTCGGCAAGTTCAATTGTTTTGTGATTTTCAGAATGACAGGAACCAATATCAGCACTGTCGTAACATTATCCAATAGTGCTGAGCCAAGGGCAGTCAGTATACTCACGACTATCAAAAGCGGAACCGGCGAACCCCGTACTTGCTGAGAAAGCCGAATGGCAATAAACGAGAACAGTCCGGTCTTTTCGGTAATGGATATGAGCACCATCATTGAGAACAGTAATGTGATTGTGTTCCAATCAATGTATTTGGTAAACATATCATTAACGCTGTAAATCCCGGTTAACAACAGCAATGTTCCACCAGCCATTGTCACAACAGCTCTATTTATCTTCTCAGTCATGATAAAAATATAACTGACAGCAAAAATGACTCCAGCCAATATAACGTCCATACAACATCCTCTTTCAGTGTAATAGGTTGTTTCTTCTTACAAATATATGCCGCAGAACATAAAATATTTTCAGTCTATTTTTCTGTTTGGACGAATATGATAATGATACATGGACAATCATTTAGAGGGAGGCTGAAACAGCGTGCAGAAACAACAATTTGTTGCCCTGTTGTATGGATGGATTATTATTCTCGGATTGTTGCTGCTGACAAGTATCATTCTCGCACTTTTACTTCAATTGACCGGGTTGAATGAGATGACGTTGTCGTGGATCACATTGGCTGTCGGTCTAATCAGCTTATTTATTGGAGGTATTGTTGCCGGTGTCAAAGGAAAAGAAAAAGGCTGGGTTATTGGAGCGATAACAGGGGCAGGTTTTACACTATTTACCTTTCTTGTGCAATATCTGGGGTACCAACAAGGGTTTTCACTGGAACAATCAATACACCATGCAGGCTTTATACTGGCAGCTCTGCTTGGCGGCGTTATTGGAGTGAATATGATTAAATCAGAAAGTTGAGGTAACATAAAGAAGTCAGTGGCGAATGCACTGACTTCTTTTAAATGGGCACTTTTCAGTTTTCTTTTACCTTTATGTATAATCATAAAGTTCTATTGTGCATCATCATTCTTAACTTCACGGATTGCTGAACGGTCATATGTCAGTCTCGGCCCGTCGCCGGCCTGAAGCACGACTGTATCTTCATCAAGTGCATGAATTTCGGCATGAAGCCCGCCGATTGTCACCACTTTATCACCTTTTTGCAAATCAGACTGCATTTGTCTTACTTGCTTTTGCCGCTTTTGCTGCGGACGGATCAGCAGGAAGTAAAAAATGACAAACATTAAAATAATCGGTAACAGTGATATTAACGTATTCACTTACGTGTCCCTCCTTTAACTAAAAATTCTTTGCATCCTCTTTATTGAAACCATATCGTTCAAAGAATGCTTCTTTGAAATCTCCAAGCTGGTCATCAGCAATAGCTGTTCGCACTTGCTCCATTAATTTTAACAGAAAATATAAGTTATGGTAAGTAGTAAGCCTAAATCCGAAAGTTTCATTGCATTTTACCAAATGCCGAATATAGGCACGGGTATAATGCTTGCATACATGACAGTCACAATTTTCATCGATTGGACTGAAATCCCGGGCGTATTTGGCATTACGAACAACCAGTCTGCCGTTAGATGTCATGCATGTCCCATTACGTGCAATACGTGTCGGGAGCACGCAATCAAACATGTCGATGCCACGGATTGCCCCGTCAATCAATGAATCCGGTGATCCGACACCCATCAAATAACGCGGTTTACAGGAAGGCAGAAGCGGAGTTGTGAATTCCAGCATCCGGTTCATAATATCTTTGGGTTCACCAACCGACAGTCCGCCAATCGCATAGCCCGGAAAATCGAGTGATACCAGGTCTTCTGCACTTTGTTTTCTTAGATCTTCGTATTCACCGCCCTGAACAATACCGAATAACCCTTGTTCAGAAGGCCGTCCGTGGGCGTTCAAACAACGTTCCGCCCAGCGTGATGTCCGTTCAACCGAAGATTTCATATAATCATGTGAAGCCGGATATGGCGGGCATTCATCAAATGCCATCATAATATCCGAGCCGAGTGAATTTTGAATGTTCATCGCCTTTTCGGGTGAAAGAAACAGCTTCTCCCCGCTCAAATGATTCCTGAAATGGACGCCTTCCTCTTTTATGTCGCGCATATCACTAAGGCTGAATACCTGAAAACCTCCTGAATCGGTCAAAATCGAGCCGTCCCAGTTCATAAACTGATGGAGACCCCCCGCCTCTTCAACAATGTCATGACCGGGGCGCAGCCATAAGTGATATGTGTTGGACAAAATAATATTGGCATTCATCTCTTTTAATTCTTCCGGACTCATTGTCTTGACGGTTGCTGATGTCCCGACAGGCATAAACGCAGGCGTATCAAATGAACCATGCGGTGTATGTACCTTCCCGAGTCGCGCCCCCGTCTGTTTGCATGTTTTAATATGTTTGTAAGTAATTGTTGTCATATAATTCTTTCCTTTGTTGAAAGCTATTTTCTTAAGAGGTTTTCAACTGCTTTTTCCGCAGAAGTCATCACTTTCCGCTCATCGATTCAAAAGGCATTCAGGCGGCGGATAAATAAAACACCCTTTATGAAAAAACCTTATTATAAAATTAGCATCGCATCGCCAAAGCTGAAAAAGCGGTACCGTTGCTTGACAGCCTCCTGATAGGCATGCATGATGCTGTCTCTTCCTGCGAATGCACTGACCATCATGATTAATGTCGATTTAGGCAGATGAAAATTAGTGATTAGGCCATCAATCGCCTGAAATTCATATGGCGGGTAAATAAAAATATTTGTCCAGCCGCTTGATCCGGCAAATTTTCCATCATTGTCACGCACTATCGTCTCCAATGTCCTTGTCGAGGTTGTACCGACTGTAATTATGCGCCCACCGTGTTTTTTGACTTTTGTAAGTGCATCTGCAGTTTCTTTTGACATCTGATAAAACTCCGCATGCATTTCGTGTTCTTTAATGTTATCTGCGCTGACTGGTCTGAATGTTCCCAGGCCGACATGCAGCGTGATAAATTCAATACTTACCCCCATATCCCGAATCTCATCAAGCAGTTCATTCGTAAAATGCAAACCGGCAGTTGGGGCGGCAGCTGATCCCTCCTCCTTCGCATACACTGTCTGATACCGTTCTTTCTCAGGTAATTGTTTTTTGATATAAGGCGGCAGCGGCATTTCCCCCAGTTCATCAAGTATTTCATAAAAAATACCCTCATACTCCAACTGAAGTATGCGGCCGCCGTGCTCCTTAAGACCAACGCACGTTGCATGGAGTTTCCTGTCACCAAAAACGATAACTGTTCCAATTTTGATCTTCTTGGCCGGTTTTACAAGGACTTCCCAAGTATCCTTTTCCTGCTGATGAAGGAGCAACACTTCAACTTTTGCCCCTGTATCCTGTTTGATGCCGTAAAGCCTAGCCGGCAGAACCCGTGTATCATTCAGCACAAGACAATCGCCTTTTTTCAGGTAGTTTTTGATATCTGTGAATTGTTTATGCTCCACTTCTTTTGTTTCACGCTGCAATACCAGCAAACGAGACGCGGTGCGATCTTTCAAAGGTGTTTGTGCAATTAGCTCTTCCGGCAGATTAAAATCAAAATCCTCTATATTCATCGTGCTCTCCTAACTCTACTAGCGAAATTTTCCTATAATAAAAAAGATAAGTGTCAAAACAATACTTACGACAATTGATGTCATGAACGGGAAATGGAAAGTAAAATTATCACGTTTAATGGTGATATCTCCCGGCAATTTTCCGATAAACGACCAGACGATACCAATCACAACAAAGATAATGCCGAGGATAATAAACATTTTACCCATATTCATTCATTATCTTTCTTTATCCCAAAATGCTGGTAAGCCTTAGGTGTTACAACACGCCCCCGCGGTGTTCGCTGAATAAAACCGATCTGGAGTAAATACGGCTCAAACACATCTTCAATCGTCTGCGGTTCTTCTCCGATTGTTGCTGCTATTGTATCCAACCCGACCGGACCGCCCTGAAAACCATCAATAACGGCATTCAGCAGTTTATGGTCTGTATGATCCAGTCCAGCATTATCAACTTGCAGCATCTCCAGTGCTTTATCTGTTGTCTGCAGACTGATCTCTTTCTCACCTTTCACTTGCGAAATATCACGGATTCGTTTCAGCAGCCTGTTGGCAATCCGGGGCGTCCCCCTTGAACGGCTGGCAACCTCCAAGGCTGCTTCATGAGTAATGGAGGTCTCAAAAATATCCGAGGTCCGCTCAACGATATCACACAATTCGTCCGGACCATAAAATTCCAGTCTGCTCAGGACCCCAAAACGGTCACGCAATGGAGCTGATAACAACCCTGCCCTCGTAGTCGCACCTACCAGCGTAAATGGCGGCAAATCAATCTGAACAGACCGTGCACTTGGACCGCTTCCAATTACAATATCAATAAAAAAATCTTCCATTGCCGGATACAAAATTTCTTCAACAGATCGCGGCAACCGGTGCACCTCATCGATAAACAGAACATCCCCCGGTTCAAGAGACGAGAGAATCGCCGCCAGGTCACCGGAACGTTCTATCGCCGGTCCCGATGTTGAGCGGAACTGAACTCCCATCTCATTGGCAATAATTGATGCCAGAGTCGTTTTACCCAAACCGGGCGGACCATATAATAGGACATGGTCGAGGGCTTCGTCCCGCATTTTAGCGGCCTGAATAAAAACACTTAAATTATCTTTTGCTTGCTGCTGACCGATATACTGTTTCAGATTTGTGGGGCGGAGACTGAGTTCAACAGTGGAATCTTCATGCTGTAATTCACCTGTGACCATCCGCTCATCCATCATCATCCCACCTTATTAGTTTCTCATTAGCAATGCCAGCGCTTTACGCACGATTGCGTCTGTATCATTGCTGTCTTCTTTTTGGAGCTCGGGGGTAATTGTCCTAATCTCCCGTTCGGTGTAGCCAAGTGATTTTAATGCTTCCTGGGCTTCCCGCACCCCTTTTGAATTTTCGCGGGATGGCGTATTCTCAGCGGATTGAGCTGGTATTGACACGATAGCTGACAATTTTCCTTTTAAGTCAAGAATAATCTGTCTGGCAGTCTTTTTGCCTATACCCGGGAAGCTGGTCAGAAATTTATCGTCTTCTCGCTCAATCGCTTCAATAAATCCTTGAGTATCAACACTTGCCAGAATAGCTAGTGCACCCTTTGGACCGATACCGGATACGGAAATCAGTTTTGTAAACAGCAATTTCTCATCCTGGTCCCGAAAACCATACAAAATCTGTGTGTCTTCACGGACGTAATGATACGTGTTAATTGTTAATTCATTATGTAACGAGGCCTGAAATGCAAATGGATTGGCACAGAAAACCTCATACCCAACTCCCTGTACATCAACAATTACAGCATCTTCATGTATATTGACCAATGTTCCTTTTATATAAGCAATCATGTAACTTTCTCCTTTTTAATCCTCTCCCCATTTTAACATATGTATCCATTATTGGCAGAAAGAAAACTTCCATTCTCCATACGAAGAAGAATAGAAGTCTTTTGATTAGTCTGAGGTCTCCATATTGTGATAGATATCCTGCGTATCCTCGCTGTCCTCCAGCATATCTATCAGATTCAGCATTTTTTGTTCATCGTCTTCAGAAGGGGCATTGTAAGTTTGCGGGAAAAAAGATACATCTGCTTCGGCAAGTTCATAATTCGTTTCGCGCAAATAATCACGGACATTTTGAAAATTCTCCGGATCGGTATAAATTTCGTAGACGTCATTTTCTCCCACAATATCATCTGCGCCGGCCTCAATAGCTTCCATGCTAATCTCATCTTCATCGATGGCACCATCTTCATCTTCAATGAGAATGTAGCCTTTACGGTCAAACATAAATGTTACACTGCCATTCTCGCCAAGATTGCCGTCATTTTTCTTGAAAGCATGTCTGATTTCTGAAGCAGTACGGTTTTTATTATCTGTCAGCACGCTGACAATAACAGCGATACCGCCAGGGCCATAACCTTCATAGGTGATTTCTTCATAATGGGCACCATCAAGATCACCGGTTGCCTTTTTGATGGCACGATCAATATTGTCGTTCGGCATATTGTCCGCTTTCGCCTTATCAACCGCTGTCCTTAGTGCCGCATTCATATCCACATCACCCCCGCCTTCCTTCGCGGCAGTATAAATGTTTTTGGCATGGCGCATAAATATTTTGCCCTTCTTGGCATCTTGGGCATTCTTTCTTCGTTGTATATTATGCCATTTAGAATGACCAGCCATTGGACATTCTCCTCTCTCCTCAAAATTTCCTTTTTAACTATATCAAAAAAGAAGAAATCAATAAAGCGAAACTTCATTCAATGGGGCGTTTTTTCCCATTGAATGTTAGTTGAGCAGAATCAGACATTTCCAGACAGCTGGTGTGATTGTATTGATGCAGTTTAAAAATCTTCCCGGTCACGATTAAAGAATTCACGCAAGAACTCTCGCATATCTCCGTTCAGCTGATCTAGCTGCGCATCTTTGTTCCGCATCCGGTCCCAATATATATCATCTGTATAAACGTAAATTTCTTTAGTTGGGACCATCTCCTGCACTTCCTGTTCAACACGTTCACGCATGTCCGGCGGTGCCTGGTCAGTCAGCATAACACCAACAACCACTCTTTCTTCAGACACAGCAACCTGTGCTTGCCGGACATCCTTGCGTTCCTTTAAATGCTTGGAAATGGACATGGACATCTCATTCGTAAACAAGTCACTTTGTGCATTTTCATCCCCATCGTTCAGCTCTTTTTGTTCACTCTGCAAGTAACCGCCCTGTTCATCAATTCCCTGTTCCTCTCTTTCAAGCCGTTCATCCTGCTCTTGTTCTGTTTCATAATTAATCGGCTGTGAATTCATATTTTCCTGAGAGCCTTCTTCTCCTGTTTCATATTGTGCACACCCGAATAGTAAAATTGAAAGGACTGGTAAAATCAGCCATTTTATAATATGCATAACAAAACCTCCCTTATCTTTAGGTTGGATAAGCGAGGTTTTTTTAAACAGTTAAATAAAGGAATTATTTATCTGTATGATGAAATTGCTTTACCGGTTCCCGTTTGTGGGAAGTTCGCCGGTGCATGCGTTCAATGATCTTCCTATCCTTGGCAGGGATTTCTTTTCCCTCCAGATAGGCATCAATTTTATCATAGGTCGTTCCAATTTCTGCTTCGTCAGTTTGTCCTTCCCAAAGTCCGGCACTTGGTTTTTTAGTTAAGATATCATCTCTGATACCGAGATACTCCCCGATTTCCCTTACTTCTTGTTTGGTGAACTCCACCAATGGAAGGATATCCACACCGCCATCACCATATTTTGTGAAGTACCCGATATGCCACTCTGCCGCATTATCTGTTCCGACAACCAGATAATTATAATGCGCTGCAATCGTATAAAGGGTGCTCATGCGCAGGCGGGCCCTGAGATTTGCACCGGCAAGCTGGTCATTGTCCTGTTTGAATGAGTTTTTCTCCTTTAGCTGATCGCTTATTGACGAATACATGATTTGATGTGTTTCAGTCAAATCAACCGTCATTTCATTGATTCCCGAGCTTTCGGTCACTTTTTTCGCATGGTCCATATCCTCCGGGTTACTGTTAATCGGCAGCATCACACCAAGCGAATCATCAGGGAAAGCCCGCTGAATAAGGTAAGCGGCAACTGCTGAATCCAGTCCGCCGCTGACACCGACCATTAATCCGCTGACGCCTGCTTCATGCACACTTTCACGGAGCCATTGTACAATATCATTTACTCTTTCTTCCATAATTACCACCTTATTGTCATTCGGAATTCCTGTAGCCAGTTTAGCACGGTTTGAACGATTTTAAAAAAGATTGATATTTATTTGTTCCCAGTGGATAAATATTAATGTCTCATTATTACTCTTTTCCATTAAAAAGAAGAGAGACGATCCAAACTCATCTCGTCTCCTTGATTTAAATCATTCATTTGCTGAATCATCTTCATCTTCGCGGAACCATTGGTCGAAACCAGGCGGCTTCGGCATTGGGGCATGGCTGCCTGAGAAATGCGGCAGGGTTTTCGGCGGCATTTGCGGATTATGATAGCCATGTTGCATCTCCATCGGTTTTGGCGGGAATTTCGGACTGTATGATCCGTATTCGTTCATATCGTAGTTTGGTGCTGGACTCGCCGACATATTCATATTTGACGAAGATTTATCCGGACCCATCATTTCGCCATAGTGCGGAGGCTGCGGCATTTGCCCCTGCTGGTGGTACATAGGATGCATTTGCATCGGTGGCTGCATCGGCTGCGGCATCGGGTGATGATACATTGGCATCTGCATTGGCTGGTGATGCATAGGCATTTGCATTGGTTTTGGTCCGCCACAGCCGCAATCTTTATGTCCACCGGAATAAGGACTCACGTGCGGTACTGGAGGCGGCGGGCAGGGCTCGTGATGATAAAACGCCAAATCTGGCTTAGGAAGTGAGTGACAATATATTTCTTTTTTCTTTTCAGCTAATTCTTCCTCGGGTTGTTTGTAGGCCGGTATTTGCGGAAGGTTGATGGTGGTGTAATAATTCATTTCCTGTTCCATAGCCGGTATCTTCGGCTGCATCGGCATCTTCGGCTTAATATCTTTCGGCTGTTTAACATCATCCTCTTTTGTAACCGGCATCGGTTTTGGTGATGTGTCTTTATATGGTTTTTCAGCAGCGGGCTTCTGTGTTTCTTTTTGAGCTTCCTTCTTATGCTCACCTTCTTTTTTGACTGGCTTTGATGAAGCAGGTATTTTGATTTTCATGCCAGGCATAATCATATCCGGGCTTGAAAGCTGCGGATTCAGCTGTTTCACCTGTTCAAAATCAGCGCCGTACTGTTTTGCTATTTCCCATAATGTATCGCCTTTTTGTACAATGTGAATCTTCAAATTTAAACAGACTCCTTTCAATCCAGATTCCAAACTGGGCAAATCACTCATTATCACCTTATGCAAACAAATGGTAAATGTTGAACTAAAAATAAAAAAAGCCGCCTGTACCCGATCAGGAACAGACGGCTTAGATTATAAATCGATTTGATAAACGGGATATGTACCAAGGATTGTCACATTGCAGCCAAGAGCTTCCAGTTCAGCTTTGACCCCGGGAAATAAAACATTGTCATAAGGCTGGTTGACATCAACAATGAAAAAATAATTGCCTAAACCTGTTTTCATCGGTCTCGACTCAATTTTGGACAGGTTCATCCTGCGCCAGGCAAATGCTGCGAGCACTTGATACAATGCACCGGCGTAGTCACTTGGAAGTGTAATCAGCAGACTTGTCTTTTCTGCTTCGGCTTCGTGTTTGACCTTGACAATCTCTTTGTCTTTTGCCAGCACTGCAAACCTCGTATGGTTATTCGGATAATCGTGAATATTTTCCCGGTATATGTCCAGACCATATTCGCTTGCTGCCAGTCTATTGCCTACAGCAGCAGCATTGCCTTCACTCCCGCTAACGACTTCTGCCGCTTTCCCGGTAGATGATGTAAAATTCAGTTTTGCATCCGGCATATGCATGTGCAGAAATTGATGGCACTGGGCAATGGCATGACTGTGTGAGTAAACATCCGGAACTCCGGATAATTTACCAGTAAACCCGGGTTTAACAAGCAAATGCTGCTGAATCGGAACAACTATCTCGGCCACTACAGGCAATCTGACCTGGTGAACCAGGTAATCAACTGTTATTTGCACCGTACCCTCAATGGCATTTTCCAGCGGCACAACTCCGATATCAATATCCTCATTTTGAACTGCATCAATGCATTCCGGAATCGTTGTAAAACTCTGTTTGTTTTCACCATTAAACGCGGTATCAACCGCAAGCTTTGTAAAAGTGCCACGCGGACCCAAGTAACCTATTCTCACCATTCGAACTTCCCCCTATCTTCAGCATCATGAAAATCAACAATAGTCACTCTATAAATTCAAATTCAAAATCATTTAATCTGATAATATCACCGTCGCTCGCACCACGCCTGCGCAATGCATCATCTACACCCATTCCGCGCAGCTGCCGTGCAAACCGCTGTACTGATTCGTCTTTCGTAAAATCTGTCATTTTGAACAGTTTTTCAACCTTTGCTCCCGACAACACATAGGTGCCGTCCGAATCCTTGGTAATTGTAAACGGTGTTTCTTCTTTTTGGTAGCGATAAACCACTTTCTCATCTGTTTCATCAATTTCCTGTGTATGTCTTGGTGTCTTATCAAGCACATCTGCTACAGCAAAAACGAGTTCCCGTGCCCCTTCTTTTGTGAGTGCTGAAATCGAATAAACCGGGTACTCGTCATCCAATTTGCTCTTAAATTCACGCAGGTTTTCTTCCGCACCCGGCATGTCCATTTTATTTGCTGCAATAATTTGCGGCCGCTCCATCAGTTTCGCATCATATTCCTTTAGCTCACGGTTGATTTTCACAAAATCATCATAAGGATTTCTGGCTTCAATCCCTGCCATATCAATGACATGAAGCAAAACGCGTGTCCGTTCAACATGACGCAAAAACTGATAACCCAGCCCGATTCCTTCATGCGCTCCTTCGATTAAACCGGGAAGATCTGCAATAACAAAACTGCGCTGATCATCGGTATCAACAACACCAAGATTAGGCGTCAGCGTTGTAAAATGATATTCGGCTGTTTTTGGCTTGGCAGCACTTACCACTGACAGCAGAGTCGACTTTCCTGCACTTGGAAAGCCAATTAAGCCAACATCCGCAAGCAATTTCAACTCAACCTTTATATTGCGCTCCTGACCCGGCTCCCCATTTTCAGACAGTTCAGGCGCTGGATTTCTTGCTGATGCAAAACGAGAGTTGCCACGTCCGCCGCGACCGCCATTGGCAATGACAGCTTCCTGGCCATGTTCTGTTAAATCAGCAATCACTTCCCCGGTATCTTCATCGCTCACGGTTGTGCCTGGCGGGACATCAACGACCAATGACACTGCATTTTTGCCATGTTTATTTTTGCTCATACCGTTCTCGCCGCGTTTTGCTTTATAATGACGATTGTAGTGAAAATCCATGAGGGTGTTAAGCCCTTCATCAACCTTAAAGATCACGTCACCGCCATTGCCGCCATCACCGCCGGCGGGACCACCTTTTGGAACATAGATTTCCCGTCTGTAAGCAGCAATGCCATCTCCGCCGTCTCCGGCCTTGACATATACCTTAACCTGATCAATAAACATCTTCTATCCACCTCATTTTATGGAATCCGAACCGTACATTTGATTTCATCATCCAGATGCTGGATTGTCACATCCCAATCTATATTTTCTATCGTTTGCATAAAAGCCTGTACATCGGGAACTTTGCCGCTGACGGCAAATTCCAATTCAAGCATATCCCGACCAACATCATAAAGTTGTATATTCAATTCATATAATTGCATTTCATCAGATGACTTCACTATTCTTTCCATAATTTTTTCACAGCAATCTGTAAGCAATTCATCCACTGACTGCAAATTTTTAGCTGCAGTTCGTATATGATATATTACCCGAAAGTTCGTATGTAAAAATTTAAATTGCAATATATAGAGCGCAAACATCGGAGCATTTAAATTGACCAGTTTTCCTTCTTCATGCAACTCTCCCATATAATCCTTTAATTTATTTTGCACTTTGTCTGTTTTCCCCATGCTAAGATATCCCTGGACAATCTGCAAATGGTTCATCAAGTCGTGCCGATAATGACGGAGCATCTGGATGACATCTGAATCTCTCATGTTTTCCCCCCTCAATAAGTAAGAAAAGTATAGCAAAGATCGACGCATTATACCAAAAAAACCCCAGTCAAAAACTGACTGGAGTTTGTATTGTTTGTTCAGCAAGCTTATGCTTCTTTAGCTGCCGGGTAAACACTGACTTTTTTACGGTCGCGGCCAACACGTTCATATTTTACAACACCGTCAATTTTGGAGAACAATGTATCATCTCCGCCACGACCTACGTTCATGCCCGGATAGACCTTTGTACCGCGCTGGCGGTAAATGATGCTTCCGCCATTGACGAATTGACCATCGGCACGCTTGGCGCCAAGTCGTTTCGATTCAGAATCACGGCCATTCTTTGTACTTCCGGCACCTTTTTTCTGAGCAAAAAATTGCAAATTCAAACGCAGCATTTTACGGCACCTCCTTATCATTCCTGAATAGTTATAAATTCGCTGTATTCCTGTTCAATTGTTTTCAGGGAGACTAGCATACCTTCTAATAACAGCTGGACCTTTTCCATTGTAACATCCGATATGCCGTAGGGAATAGTCACCCGAAGGTAGCCGCCTTCATCCCCCTGCTCAATCTCAGGTTCCGCATCACTTAATGCCATTACTGCATTGACAGTTCCAAACGAAACAGCTGAAACACCCGCACACACTAAGTCATATCCATAAGGACCACTTGAAGCATGACCGGTCAGTTCGAACTGTTCAATTTGACTGTTTTGTCTATTTATAATGACATTAATCATAGTTTAAACCTTTATGCATTGATTTTATCAATTACCAATTTGGTATAAGGCTGACGATGGCCCTGCTTGCGATGATAATTTTTCTTAGGCTTGTATTTGAAAACATCAATCTTCTTCTGACGACCATGTTTTTCAACTTTCGCCGTGACAGAAGCACCATCAACATATGGAGCACCGACTTTCACATCATCTCCATTGACGAACAAGACTTTATCAAATGTAACAGATTCATCTGCATCAGCTGCTACTTTTTCAACATAAACTTCTTGTCCTTCAGTAACTTTAATCTGTTTACCGCCTGTTTCAATAATTGCGTACATGTCTGCACCTCCTTGAATAACTAAGACTCGCCATACAGGCACTCCCTCAGTTGTTGTTCAAAAAGTCCGATAAAAATGTCTTTGTCAGCTTGCTTTTCCATTGCTCATGTATTATAAAGCATACATTCCGCTACTCAAAGCTTCGCTTCCTTGAACTTCCCGGTCCTTTTTATTTTAATGGAGTTTAATAACCTGCTCTGAGCGGTTGTAGCACTGGTGCTACGATAAATAACGTATAAATATTATCACGAGACAAAATCAGTTGTCAAGCATACGAAAATCATTATGATACGTGGCTGATGATTTCACCGATTGATTTGCGGTAATTTTGTTCATGAAAATAACTGTGGAGGCATTCCATCTCATCCATCTGCCGGCGGACATCACCCGGCAGCGTAACATATATTTTATGTATTCTGTCCCTATGAAAACAGTTGAATACGTCCATTAATCTGTCGCGGGGTGACACTTCGATTGGCTGAACACGCCTGAAATGGTTTTCCGCGTGATAACGCTGCAACAAAAATCGTATAAACACAAAATAGCGCTGCTTCCAATCCCTTTTGTTTTCCATGACTAAGAAGGCGAACAAAAGAAAAGCACTGAGTGTAAAAGGCATCACTAACACAGCGACGGCTGCTAAGATCACATTCAAAATTAACGAAAACATGACAGCAGAATTGTATGCTTTCCGATAGGGAAGTTTTTCGGAAAGCGTCAATAACACCAATTTACCTCCGTCCAGCGGCCATATTGGCAGCAAGTTAAACAACAGGATTACTGTATTATAAAAATACGCTGTTTCAATAATATGGGCTGGCAACAGTTCAATTCCGGACAGCATAAACAAGAACAGATAAACGAACCCATGCTGAAGCGGACCTGCCAGCGCAACACATACTTCTTCATGAAATGGCCTTGTCCCGTGCTCATCTGTATCCATAACACCGCCAAACACCCATAGCATTACACCGCGAATCCGCCAGCCAAACCATTTCGCTGCAAAAAAGTGCCCCAGTTCATGAATCAGTACAATTGTCAGAATTACTATCAGTTCAAAAAATGTACCAGTTAAAAATGAGATGATGATGAATATTAATAGAATTGGGTGGATGTGAATTGCCGGTAAGAGATTACTCCGCATCATCAACTTCAATCACCTGTACAGGGTCCACATACGAATTATTTTTTTCAATAGCAAAGTAGACATTTTTGTTGTCTCTTCCAGGACTGAATATGCCAAGTTGTTGACCGCGATTAATAAACTGGTACATATGTACATCAATCGAACTTAAATTTCCATACACGGTTTCACTGTTATCAGGATGCTGAACAATAACTGTTTTCCCCGTTTCATGATTGTTGCCGGCAAACGTAACCACGCCCCCCTGCATAGCTGAAACAGCTGTTTCTTGTTCAGGCGCCAGTTTTATCCCTGTTCCATTCGCCTGAAAAGTTTCGGAAACAGACCCGCTGACAGGAAATGCCAAAGCCTCTCCTTCGTCGGCGGACGGTGATGATGATAAAGCCATCGGGGCACCGAATGTTTCTTGATACCACTGATTGACACTGGCAAAAGGAAATTCTTCTGTCAGCGTATTTACTGTCCACTCTTTAGGTGCTGAAAGTAATTCTGAATCCGTTTGAAATAAAAGAGCAGTTGAGAGAAAAAGCATTGCCGACAAAACCCCTTTAATGGCAAATCCGGTGATTCGCCCATTACTGGATTTTGATGCTCGCCCATCATCAGTGAATATAGGGAAATAGCCGTGTTTTTCTTCTTCTTGCGGAAAGGATGATGGCATAATTTGTGTCGTGTTTTTTTCACCAGCAGTACCACGCATTTTTTTTCGCTGATTAATCGATTTCCTTACTTTTTTTACCCCTTTATTCATTCGCTTCACAACCCTTGTCTAGCTTTTGTACAAGTATATGAATTAAGGGAGGAAGTTATGATATAACAGTATGGGGCATTTTTCCAAGACTGTTAACAAGCAATTGACATACACTTCGCTTTTCGCGGGCTACCACCGAAATATGTAATACAAAAAAACACATGCAACAAGCTTTAATTGCTGCTGCATGTGTTTGAATAGTCAGGATCGTATTCCGAAAAACTGCTTCACCTTTTGAAACATTCCTTTTTCTTCTTCCAATGATTGAAGCGGAACAGTTTCGCCCAGTATCCGCCGTGCGATGTTCCTGTACGCGACTGAAGCTTTGGAACTTCCTTGGAGTGCTACAGGTTCACCATTGTTGGATGCTTTGATCACTTCATCATCATCAATTACAATTCCAAGCAGGTCGACAGAGAGTATTTGAATGATATCATCTATATCCAGCATATCACCATTTTTCATCATATGGTTCCGGATGCGGTTGATAACCATTTTTGGCGGTTCAATATTCTCGTTTTCCAGCAAACCGACAATGCGGTCAGCATCCCTGACGCTGGACTTTTCCGGAGTTGTGATGACAATTGCTTTATCAGCACCGGCAACCGCATTTTGAAATCCTTGCTCTATGCCTGCCGGGCAATCAATAATAATATAATCATAGGTTTGTTTCAATTCCTGAAGAATTTTTTTCATCCCGTCCATTGTTACGGATGATTTATCACTCGTCTGTGCTGCGGGTAAAAGTGCCAGATCCTCAAATCGTTTATCTTTGATCAGAGCCTGTCCAAGTTTACAGCGTTCCTCAATCACATCCACAATATCATAAATGATCCGATTCTCCAGACCCATAATGACATCAAGATTACGCAAGCCAATATCCGTATCAATCAGGCAAACTTTTTTCTCCATAAGCGCCAAGGCTGTACCAATGTTTGCAGTTGTGGTCGATTTACCTACTCCGCCTTTACCGGACGTAATGACTATTGCTTCACCCATTCAGTATTCTCCTTTCAAACCCGCTTATATCTTTTCGTTTATGTGAAAGAACCTGGAGACGATCTATGATTATTTTATCCTGTTTTTCATCAATGAGGCCGCATTCCATATAAACACCTTCCGTTTCGTAGTCAGGCGCTCGGCTGATATAATCTGCTATTCTGAGCTGGCTCGGTTTCATGTAGGAGGCGGCGATGACAGCTTTCCGGTCTCCGTGTGCTCCGGCATGGGCAACACCCAGCAGATTTCCCATGATAAACACATTTCCTGTCGCTATAACTTTACCGCCGGGATTTACATCTCCGATTAACAACAGATCGCCGGCATTTTCCAATACCTGTCCAGAGCGTACAACTCTATTAATCACCTTCATGTCGCTGTCTTCTTTCCATCTAATAGCTTCATCCCGATGGATAACATTGGAATCGAAAAGCTCAATGGAAAAGCGCTTTTTGTCGCCAATCAACTCCCGCAGCTGCTGTTTTTGCTGATCATTAATATACCGGTTTCCCAGTTTTACAGTCACCGGTACGACCGGATCATCCTTTTTCGGGTTATATTCTGAAAGCTTATCAGCAAGCTCGTCCATTACCCCATCAAATGATTCACGATCATCAATGAATAATGTCAGTCCGTCTTTAGTACCTTTAATTGTAATTGTTTGGTTCTCTTCACGCACCTTGTATTCACCTCAATAATTCTGCCTGACATCAAACACGTTTAAAATTTCGTACTGCCTGATAACTGTTCCTCTTTCCATTTGACAAGCCGTTTTACGAAAAATGGATATAAAACGAGCAGAAATAAAATGTTAGCAATGATGGTTGGTGTCAGCCTTTCAATTAAATAATCCTTCCAGACGAAATCAGCTATCCCTGTAATGGAAAAAACAAAATTGACAAAAACCTCTACAACTATTAGTCCTGCCGTACCAAGCAATATCGTCACAAAAAAATTGGCGTGTAATGTTTTAGTCAGCCCGTGTACAACATAGACACCAAGTGCATAGCTGAACATGTATACACCTAAAATTCCGGTATAGACAACATCTGTCAAAAGTCCAAATAAAAATCCGTAAAAAACAGAAAAATATGTGTTTTCCCGGTCATAAAATATCGCAACCAGAATAAGAAATATGAAAACCCAGTGGGATACGAAATCCAGATCACCTTTTAGAAGCGGCGTCGGCAATATATCCAGTGCGACACCTTCCATAATCAGCAGAAGAAAAAGTATCAGCGGAATCAGCAATCGTCTCATTACGACCCATCCTCCCCGTTTTCTTCTGACTCATTATCATCCGGCTGCGGCCGCTCTGCTACAATTACATTATTGATATCATACATATCGACCAATGGCTCAACAAAGGCAGTGCGGGTCAGCCCATACTGATCCGGCTTAACTTCTTTGACCTCTCCGATTTTCAGGCCCGCAGGAAAAACACCGCCCATACCGGAAGATAAGACCAATTCCCCTTCTTTCAAGTCTTTGTCCGATTCCTCAATGATTCTGAACAGCAAGTGGTCTGATTCTTTGTCATATCCCTCAATCATTCCGAAAACATCATCGCCTTTATCCCTGGAGATTTTAGCGGATATCCGGTTGAACTTATCAAATCCGGTCAGCAATTTCACCGATGATGTGAATTTTGACGGTGTCTCTACTTTTCCGACCATACCTTTAGCTGTAATGACGGCCATATTCTCTTCGACACCATCCTGAGTCCCTTTGTTAATGGTTACCTGTTCAATCCACCGCTCGGTTGAACGGGAGATAACAGTTGCCTGAATCGGATTATACTCATGGATTGATTCGGTTTTATCCAATGTATTCCGCAGCTCGGCATTGTCCTCTTTCAATTCCTGTACTTCATACTGAAGACTTTTAAATTCCGCTATTTTATTACGCAATATCTTATTTTCCTCGTAAGTATCCGTGATATCATCAATGTTTTTAAAAATACCTGTAACGTAATCAACCGGTGTGTGTATTAAATTTTGTACCCATCCAACTGTATCTTTAATGAATTGTTCGGCGGTTGTCTCTTCATCCCTGTCCTGTAATGAATAGCCGATCAGTGCCACAAGAATAATAAAACCAATTAAAAGGATAAATAGTCTTTTTTTTTGTAAGAGCCTCATGTGAACACCTGCTTACTCGACAGTAGGACGGGAAGATACATTCGGATGGGAACGGAAATGGCGAATGTATTCCAAAGATTTGCCTGTACCGATGGCCACACTCTCCAGAGGATCATCTGTAACAAAAACAGGCATTTTCGTCTCATCGCTGATTATTTTATCCAGGTTTTTTAAAAGGGATCCCCCGCCTGATAATACAATTCCACGGTCCATAATATCGGCGGCTAGTTCCGGGGGTGTTGTTTCCAATGTATCCTTAACGGCTTCTACAATATCTTCAACAGTGTCATTTAAAGAATCCGCAATCTCCCTGGCTGTAATCGTTATTGTTTTCGGAAGACCGGTCAGCAAATCACGGCCCCGGATATCCATTTCGACATCTTCCTTAACTTCTCCGGCGACGCCGATATCCATTTTAATTGACTCGGCAGAGCGCTCACCAATCATCAAATTATAATGCTTGCGGATATAATTTGTAACCGATTCATCCATATTATCGCCCGCTGTTCGAATCGAACGGCTGGTTACAATGCCGCCGAGTGAAATGACAGCAACTTCGGTCGTGCCGCCGCCAATGTCCACAATCATACTGCCTGTCGGTTCCCAAACAGGCAGACCCGCTCCAATGGCTGATGCAAAAGGTTCAGCAATTGGATAAGCTTCTTTGGCACCTGCTTGTTTTGTTGCATCAACAACAGCACGTTCCTCCACCATAGTAATTCCTGAAGGTACACATATCATAACATTTGGCTTTTTGGCAAAAAGTGATCGTCTGCTCATCGCCTGTTTAATAAAAAATTTCATCATAACAGCAGTTGTATCATAATCAGCAATGACGCCGTCTTTCATCGGACGCACAACTGATATATTACCGGGGGTCCGGCCAATCATATTTCTGGCAGACTTCCCAACTGATTCAATTTCACGTGTCTCAATATTCTTCGCGACAACAGTCGGTTCCCGTACAACAACACCCTTCCCCTTCACAAAAACAAGTGTGTTGGCTGTCCCCAGATCAATGCCTAAATCCTGTGACAAACTGAATCTTCCCAAAAAAATCTTCCTTTCCCAATTAGCAATTCATTTGCTGGCTGTAAACGAAGTTAAGTAGCTATCATCTTTTATCTTATGTTTTATAGGAGTTGTTCAAAAAGTTCGGTGGAAATACCACATCGAATGTCTTCATTGGCTTGTTTTTCCACACCTTGGAAAAGAAAAACCACTAACTCTTGCGTGCGGTATATTTCAGGGCAGTTTTATTTATGCTCGAGAGTAGGCCACTTTGAACTTTTGATTTTATTCTCCTTTTTGAACAGGCACTTATAATCAATTGATTCCTAATCCATTATTTTAAACATCTTTTAATGGAAAGTAAATATTCACATTTAGTTAAAGCAAATAAAAGCGCCAATCTCAAGTAAACATTAGAAACTGGCGCTGTCCGAATTACGTCTATTCAATTATACGAAAAAAATAAAAAAATAGATAGTGTTTATAGATAACCTTTTTCTTTAAGTGAAATAAATTTCCTGTCACCGATCACCAAATGGTCCAATAATTCGATGCCAATCATTTTCCCTGATTCCACCAGACGTCTTGTTACATGGATATCTTCCTGGGAAGGCGCGGGATCTCCGGAAGGGTGGTTATGTGCACAGATAATGGAAGCAGCCGAACGTTTGACAGCTTCCCTGTATATTTCACGCGGATGTACAATCGAGGCATTCAAACTTCCGATAAAGATAGTTTGGCTGTGGATAACCTGGTTTTTGGTGTTCAAAAATAATACAACAAAGTGCTCCTGGTTAAGCGTCCGCATATCTTCCATAACATAGTCCGCCCCATCTTCAGGCGAGCGAATTACATAACGATCGTCAGGCTTGTACTGATTCATTCGTTTTCCCAATTCCAAAGCCGACAGCAACAATACGCCTTTGGCAGTTCCAATCCCTTTAATTGAAGTCAATTCTTCAATAGTCGCATCTTTCAATAAGTTTAATCCTTCAAAATGCATTAAAACCCGATTCGATAAGACCATTACTGACTCTTTCCTCGTCCCACTGCCAATCAGAATAGCAAGCAGTTCCTGATTGGACAAATGACTCGGTCCAAATTTAAGCAAACGCTCCCGGGGGCGATCCTCTTTTGGGACATCTTTTATCATAATCGGCGATGAACTCATTCACAGTCCTCCCTATGGTAAGATAGATTTATCGTAACTGTTCCTCTCCATAGGGACAACTTTATAAAAAAATACTTTAACAGGAGCCTTGATCCTTATAATTGAAAAATCTCCTGACAGAAATTCAACTTTCCAGCTATACCGGATTAATAAAATACAAAATTGCCCATTTTTACGCAACATGCACTGCGTTTATTCATTGTGATATCAACTGACTAAACTGTTCCCACAGTTTCAGCAAAATCACCTGTTCCTGCCATTTATCCGTCTGTCCCATCGCTTGATGCTGTTCATTTAACGCTTTAGCAATGCCGGAGATGGATTCGGTGTTCTCCGGAACCGCATCAATAACTTCCGCCCAGGCATCCTTTGAGAGGTGGTTGCCGCTGCTGACGGAATCAACTGCTTCCTTCCACTGCTGCTCATACATTTGAAGCCATTCTTTTTCGTTATCTGGTAATGTGATTTCGTTCGTTTCTGTTTGCCATTCCTTAACATAAACTTCTATTCCATTGTCAGCGAGGCCGGTTGCCGTTTGTTCCGCTTGTTGCTCAGAAGTGCTTATTCCGGATAAAACGAAATAAAAAGCCCCATTTTCCCAGACCATAGCAGAAAAACCTGCATCCTGGACAGTTGCTGCCATTTCCTCAGCGTTTGCTTGTTCACTGAATTTACCTGCCTGTACCACATAGGCACTGAGTGCATCTATTGCAGTAGCATCAGCTGATTCAGCATTAGCCATGCTGTTTTCTTTATCGGCTGCCGCTGAAGAGGAGGAACTGTCCTGCTGAGTTATATTGCGATTGATATCCACAAACATATTAAGCATGAAGAAACCCAGAAATGCCCCAATGATAACCGCAGATATGGAAGCAATTAAAAATGGTTTAGCCCTCTTTAATTTGGATTTTCGTTTGTAGTTGATTTTTTTGTTGCGATCCTTTTTACCATCCTCATTCTCCTGTCTGACATATTCAGGTATATTGGAATTCTCCAGTGAGGCTGCATGCTCATCGTTGGATTCTTTAATAGAATGTTGTTTGTTTGTGTTTCCGGCTTTCTTTTTCAATTTTGTTTTTTTACCATTCATCCATACGTCTACCTTTTTATTTTGACCCACCCATTTTCCCTCCATATATGAGTTTGTTCAACTCTAGCATATGGACGGTAAAAAGTAAGACGATTATTGTCACTCTTTCAAAAAAACTTTCAACATAATACAACAAAAGGCTCTTTTCGTAAATTTTGTAACTAATTTAACTGTGGGATCTCACCGAGGCCTTTCCTCCCGCAGCTCCGTGTTTTTCCTGCGCTAACATGGCGTTGATTGAAGCGGAGGACAGTTGATTTCTGCGATAAAGCAGGCAGCTGAAATCTGAGCAGGAAGCGGTTTTGCTTCCGAGGAAGCTGAAGCGTTGCCCGCGGAAAGCAATTGCCCGAAGCGAAAATCAACCCTGTCACTATGTCGCAGTTTATGTATTCTGTACCAACAACATCAATCTTGAACAAGAACTCCACCATTCAAATATTGGCAAGTGAAGTTCGCCGCAGTGAATCATATCAATTATCGCAGCTCCAAACGTCAGAAACGTAATTCTTTACCATAGCTATAAAATGTAATGAACCGGTTATAAAATAAAAGGCGTCTTTCCGTTCAAAATTGATTTGTCTGAGGGTCTGCCGCCAGTCACTTTGGAATTTGGCATGCCGGCTCTTGCTGAAATTCTGGAGCTGTTCAATTCCCGCAGCCCGCGGGTGATTAAATGTCGTCAATGTAACAGAAGAAAAATAAGGTTCCAGTTTTTCAAGCATTCGTTTTAAATCTTTATCCTTAAATGCGGCAAAAATCAAATGCTTTTCCGCATGGCCAAAGCTTGTTTCAAGCGTCTCCGTAAAAGCCTGCACACCGGCCGGGTTATGGGCTCCGTCCAGTATAATTGCCGGTCTGTCATAAATTTGTTCAAATCTGCCAGGGATCCGGGTAGCTTTCAGGCCATTCAAGCAATTGTCCCGGTGCAAATCGAATCCTTTATCGTTAAGAAGTACAAGGGCCATTATTGCCAAAGAAGCATTTCTTACTTGATGAATACCTGCTGCCTGTAATCCCGCTTCCATGCTGATATCGGAATCCATATGCCATTGAAATGTCTGGTTATGTCCCTTGACGCCGGTGATTTTATATTGAAACGATTCACCTGCCAGATAAAGTGGGGCACCTTTCCTCTTTGCCTCTGCAGCAATGACCGAGGTAGCTTTTCCAGTCATTTCCCCGGCAATAATTGGTTTGTTTTCCTTTATAATTCCGGCTTTATGATACGCAATCGACTCAATATTTTTCCCGAGAAAATCCATATGATCCCACGAGACATTTGTTATAATGGACAAAATGGGGTTGAAACAATTCGTTGTGTCTTCCCTGCCCCCCATACCGGTTTCAACTAAAACAATATCCGTGTGGTCGGCAAAATATAAGAACGCAATCACAGTTATGATTTCGAATTCAGTCGGATGATTTTGCTCTTTGTCAAGCTGGAGTACAAATGGATAAATTTTATTAAGGTAATGAATGAAAATCTTTTCCGGAATCCGGGCATCATCAAGCAAAATATGACCGGTTAACCCTTCGAGACTCGGTGAATTAAAAACACCGACCGTGTATCCGTTCGCCATAAGGGCATGGTTCAGATAGTGAATGGTTGAACCTTTGCCGTTGGTTCCTGCTGCATGAATGGCATTCATTTTTTTCTCTGGATGATTCAACAGGTCCAAAAGTTTATGTATACGTCCCAGCCCCGGTTTCATACCATGCTGTTTCCGGACATGGAAAAAAGCTTCGACTTGGCAAAATTGTTCGAACATCGTGCACACCGCTTTTCGTTTATTTTTTATCTAAACAGCATCATTATAGCAATAATTAAACACAATTTTAAATCAAGAAGGGAAGACAAGTATTGAAACTGAACGGCTGGATTATTTACAACGGCTACTTGCCGGGCAATAAGTTCCTTGACTTCGCCGAGTGGATTCAGCAAGCTGCAGCTAAACAGCGGATAGACACAAACATTTATAAAAATAATGAACTGCTTGGACTGCTGACTTCCGGATCAGTGAATTTGCTGGGCACAGGCAGAGACAGGCTGCCTGATTTTGTAGTTTTTGCCGATAAAGATACTTACCTGGCAAAACAGCTCGAATTATTGGGAATACGTGTATTCAACAGTTCGGAGACAATTGCTTTGAGTGATGACAAAATCGCCTCGTATCAGTCATTGGCATTAAACCATTTACCTGTCCCAAAGACGGTCATTGCCCCGAAATCGTTTCACAAAACGACAAAGAATCCCATCGATGACTATCAGGAAGCGATCAATATCCTCGGCTTCCCCATGATTATAAAGGAAGCATTCGGGTCCTTTGGCGAACAGGTACATCTTGTTGACACGAGAGATGAATTGGCTGAAAAAATAAGGCAGCTTCAAAGCCGTCCGTTTATGGTTCAGGAATTCATTTCCTCAAGCTATGGAAAAGACAAACGTCTGCACGTCGTCGGTGATGAAGTTGTTGCCGCTATGTCCCGTCATTCAGAAAATGATTTTCGGGCAAATGTTACAGCCGGGGGAAAGATGCAAGCGTACCACCCGTCTTCCGGGGAGAAAAGGATTGCTGTCACCGCTGCCAAAGCAATTGGCGCTGATTTCGCCGGCGTGGATTTATTAATTGGGTCTGACAACTCGCCAGTTATTTGCGAAATCAATTCGAACGCGCATATCCGTAATATGTTTGATTGCACCGGCATCAATGTTGCCGATTTTATAATAGACTATATCAAAAATGAAATACAGTAAGGGGACTGCTATGAACGGCTGGCTGATTTATAATAAAAATGATGCAGAACAAAACAGATCGTATATCAATTGGTTCCTTGAAGAAGCGCACCTGCAAAACGTATCACTGCGTTTTATTCTAAGAGAGGATTTAACGATTGGAGTTCTTGGCAGTGAACGTACAGTCAAGCTTGATAGCAAACCGTTGCCGTTACCTGATTTTGCTGTTATCCGAACGATTGATCCGCTTCTTAGCCGGCAGCTTGAATCTTTCGGTGTATCAGTGTATAACCCCGCTGAAACAGCTGCCATTTGTAACGACAAAGCACTGACACACTTTTATTTAAGCAAATTACCAATTCCGATGGCAGATACACTATTTATTTCAGAAAATACAAGCTTGCCCGAATCAGCCCCATTGCCTTTTCCGTTTGTGATTAAAGGGGCTTATGGCAGAGGCGGCAAGGAAGTTCTTCTGGTGAAAAGCATTCAGGAGTGGCAGGGCCTAAAAAAGAACCAGCCAAAGGGTGATCTGATTGTGCAATCAGCGGCAAATATTCAGCCCGGGAAAGACGTGCGCGTGTTTGTCATCGGTACAGAAGTGATTGGTGCAGTCCTGCGCGAGAACAAACATGATTTTCGGGCCAATTATAAACTGGGCGGCTCCGCTTCATGGTACACTCTAAAACCGCATGAAACAGTGCTGGTCAAACAAATCTGTGAATTTTTCCAGTTTGGATTGGCAGGCATTGACTTTCTGCTTGATCATGATGGACAGTTTGTTTTTAATGAGATAGAAGATGTAGTCGGATCGCGCACGTTAAGTGCCATAAGTGACATTAACATTTTAAAAAAATATGTGACATATATAAAAAGCGGACGTTCATGATTGTCATGAATGTCCGCTTTTACTGTTCAGGATTTTAATTCTTCAAGCCGAGCCTTAACTTTAGCCTGTTTTTCAAGATAATCTTTCTCTTTCTGTCTTTCCTCGTCAACAACATGTTCCGGTGCCTTATTGACAAAACCTTCATTCGCAAGCTTTTTCTGAACGCGTTCCACTTCTTTTGTCCATTTCGTCAATTCTTTTTCCAGCCGTTCGACTTCTTTATCAAAATCAATCAGCCCTTCAAGCGGAAGGAATAATTCTGCTCCCGTGACAACCGCTGACATTGCTTTTTCCGGTGTTTCCACGTCCGTTGAAATGATCAATTCGCTCGGATTGCAGAAACGCTCCAAATAACTGCGGTTGTTTTCAAGCTCCGATGCAATCACTTCATTTTTCGTTTTAATATACAGTTTAATTTGCTTGGACAATGGTGTATCCACCTCTGCCCGGATATTTCTGACCGATTTAATGATGGAGACCAGCCGTTTCATTTCGTTCGACGCTGACTCATCATGAAATTCCGGTCTTGCTTGCGGCCACTTGGAAACGGTGATGGAATCACCCTTATGAGGGAGCTGCTGCCAGATCTCTTCAGTAATGAACGGCATATAAGGGTGCAGCATCCGCATTGTCTGATCCAGTACATGGGCCAGGACCGACCGGGTCATTAATTTCTGTTCCTCATCATCACCATAAAGCGGCAGTTTTGCCATTTCGATGTACCAGTCACACAGTTCATCCCAGATGAAGTTGTATAAATGGCGCCCTGCTTCACCAAATTCATATTTGTTCGTATTTTTGGTCACGTGTTCAATCGTTTCGTTTAACCGGGTCAGGATCCACTTATCTGCAAGTGATTTTTCTTTGCTTAAATCAATATCTTCATAAGAGAAGTTTTCCATATTCATCAAGGAAAATCGGGAAGCATTCCAGACTTTATTGGCGAAATTCCATGTCGCTTCAACTTTCTCCCAATGGAAACGCAAATCCTGTCCCGGGGTTGATCCCGTCAGCAGGAAGTAACGCAATGAATCGGCTCCATACTGATCGATCACATCCATCGGGTCAACACCATTGCCAAGTGATTTGCTCATTTTCCTGCCTTCAGCATCACGGATCAGACCATGGATCAAAACATCTTTAAATGGCCGCTTGCCTGTAAATTGTTTGGACTGAAAAATCATCCGGGCAACCCAGAAAAAGATGATGTCATATCCGGTCACAAGTACATCTGTAGGGAAGTATCGCTTGAAATCTTTAGATCCTTCATCAGGCCAGCCCATTGTCGAGAAAGGCCATAATGCAGATGAGAACCATGTATCAAGTACATCCTCATCCTGTTCCCAGTTTTCAATATCGGCCGGTGCTTCCTTGCCGACATACAATTCACCTGTTTCTCTATGATACCAGGCCGGGATGCGGTGACCCCACCAGAGCTGTCTTGATATACACCAGTCACGAATATTTTCCATCCATTGCAAATATGTCCGTTCAAACCGGTCCGGCACAAAATTGACTTTACCCTCGCCTTCCTGCAATTCAATTGCAGCGTCTGCCAATGGCTGCATATTGACAAACCATTGTGTTGATAGGTATGGTTCCACAACAGCGCCGCTCCGCTCTGAATGACCGACCTGGTGAACATGGTCTTCAATCTCAAACAATACCCCCTGCTCCTGCAGGTCGTTCACAATTTGTCTGCGGCATTCGAATCGGTTCATCCTCTGATAGCGTCCGGCATTTTCATTCATTGAACCGTCTTCATTCATGACGAGAACACGTTCAAGATCATGACGGTTGCCGATCTCAAAATCATTCGGATCGTGTGCCGGTGTTATTTTTACCGCTCCGGAGCCCATTTCCATATCGACATATGAATCGGCTACAATTTCCAGCTCCCGGCCGATTATCGGCAGGATTACTGTTTCACCAATCAGATGCTGATAGCGTTCATCATCCGGATGGACCGCAACCGCTGTATCTCCAAGCATGGTTTCCGGCCGGGTTGTTGCGATTTCAATCGTTTCATCACTGTCTTTAATCGGATAGCGCATATGATAAAATTTACCCTGCACTTCCGCATATTCAACTTCAATATCGGAAAGGGCAGTTTTCGTGTCCGGATCCCAATTGATGATGTATTCGCCACGGTAAATCAGATCTTTTTCATACAGGCTCACGAATACTTCCCGGACGGCATCCGACAATCCTTCATCAAGGGTAAATCGTTCCCGCGAATAGTCCAGACCCAGACCTAATTTTTCCCATTGGGAGCGGATAAATTCAGCATATTCTTCCTTCCAGTCCCAGGAAACGCCCAAAAACTTTTCACGGCCAAGGGCGTGCCGGCTTTCACCTTGTTCTTTCAATTTTGCTTCGACTTTTGCCTGTGTAGCAATGCCCGCATGATCCATGCCTGGCAGCCACAGCACATCATAGCCCTGCATCCGTTTCATCCGTGAAATTGTATCCTGCATCGTTGTGTCCCATGCGTGGCCCAAATGCAGTCTGCCTGTCACATTTGGCGGCGGTATCACAATTGTAAACGGGTCTTTTTCTTCATCGCTTGTGGCTTCAAAAAATTTCCCTTCCACCCAAAATCGGTATCTGTTTTTTTCAATTTCATTGGGATTATATTTTGGTGACATCGTTGTTTTGTTCTCTTCAGTCACTGCGGGTTCCTCCTTCAATCTGATTATTATACAAACAAAAAATCCTTTCCATCCAAAAAAGGACGAAAAGGACTGGCTTCCGTGGTACCACCTTTGTTCATAGGCAGAATACACCTATGCACTCATAGCATGATAACGGCCAACAACCGGCATTCTTCTACTGAATTCAAAGAAGCAGCTTCATGGGAGACCTTCCAGAATCGTTTCCCAGGAAATTCCCACCGACATTCCCTCTCTTTTGGGGTAACAAATCTGTACTCTTCCCAATCATCGCAATTATTTATTGCTGTTATTTTACCGTTTTTGAATAACAAATTCAACTATTACAATAAGAATGGCACAAAACAGCCTGCCATATACATATTATATTACACGAAACTCAGAAAGAGGTGAACCCAAAATGGCGCGTTATTATCGATATAAGCTGCCGCCATGGGCACGAAACTGTATTATTGTCATTGAAAAAGTGACACTGCCGATACTGATTTTTCAATTAATCCGTACACTTCTTTTTCCAACGACCCTGGATGTCTTTTTGCTCGGGGCATTCACAGGACTGTTTATTGCATTTTATCTGGAATGGATTTAATCTTGAGACTCATTTTCAGTGCCATCATGTTCAGTCAGTTCTGTCCAGCGGAGCCCGAATTCCAGCCGCCGGAAAGCACGCTGCAGTAACTGAACATGTTTAACCATTGGTTGCTGGCCGGCATTCGTCATGTACTGATTGATTCGTGCTATGTAATCAGATGGATCCATTAAATAAATTGAAAGCAAGTATTGTTCAATCACGGTCAATGGGTTTTTATTCTTATATATAGTAAACAATTCTGCCAATTGTTCGCTCTGGCGGCCATAGTACTGTGCTTGTCTTTGCAACATTGCTGACAGATCAAACACAGCATTATCATATACTGCTTTTTCCCAATTAATAAGAAACGCATTGTGGGCATGAACAAAATGGGAGAGATCCGGATTGCCGTGTAAAAGACTGTAATTCCATTTTTGCTCATGTTCAAGCTCATCTTTCAATCGTTCAATATGGTGATTCAACTCAGCCAGAACTTTCACCAGCACATGGTAATGTGTACAAACCTGCAGTTCAAATGGTGACATAAACCTGTTCCGTTCAAATAACTCAACATAAGAAAGTAATTCATTCTGACATTCAGCACAATGTTTCTGATAACGTTTGAATTCCTGAATGATTGGTTCAGTATCAATCGATATTGATTGTTTCGTTCTCGCATGAACATTCCCGAGCACTTCATATATATTTGTGACGGCCCGTTCAAAGCTGGGATTCTTGTCAATTATCCATGGGGTTAAATAATAATAGAAATCCTCTGTTTTGACATATAATTGGGAGTGAACCGTTAGATAAACCGGAAGTATGGCTGATAAATCATAGGCGTATGCCTGATGATAAACCTGCTCCCAGCCTTGAACCGTATGTTCCGTCAATTTACTTTGTTTTAGGGCATACGTATTCTGCCCGTCATTTACTTTGTACAGCCTGCCTGATACTTGTTCTATCTGATATGGCGATAGCCCATATGCATTAACTATCTGCTCAATTGCTGCACACGTATCGATCACCACCTTTTACGGAAGCACAGATACCCCTTACCGCAAACAAGCAAGGGGTGTGCGACTACTATGAATTTTTCTTATATGGAATATATAGCAGTTGACCTCCTTCCAGCCCTTCTTCAGTCATCCGGTTTTGTTTTAACAGCTGGAGGGCGGATATTTCATACCGTTCTGCAATTGTTTCTACCGTATCATTGTCCTGCACGATGCACAAACGCATTTTAGTATATTGCTCTTCCTCATCATGTCTGAACATATCAGCCAAATAACGGACGTCCTCTGGTGATTCCGCTGAATCTGCAGGAGTTTCATCCTGATAAACGGAAAGTTCGGGGGAGTCCTCCGGGTTATCAGCATATTCCCCTTCTTCCACGGAGGTCTCATACTGTGGCGATTCCTGTTCATCATTTCCAAAGAATTCAGCAAGTGTCTGTGATTTTTTACTCTTCCACCAGACCCTGGCAGAGGAATGATCATCTTCAGCAGCCTCGTCTGCCTGCTCATCTTCAATTTGTTCATTTTCCTGAGACAGTACTGGAGGGTGTTCCTGATAAAATGCTTCGTCCGCTTCCGTATCCTCTTCTGATTCCTTTTTTATATCAAACTCAAATGTCTCGTCATTCCGTAACGGTAAAGCCAGTTCGTTTTCCTGTTCACTTTCAGACGTCTTTTCCGTCTCATCGCTTATGCCATGGATTTCAATTGTGGAGTTCAGCTTAAGCTGGTTCTGATTTGGTATTTCATAGTCAAAGGATTCAATACCGACTGTTATATCATCCAAGTCGGTTACACGATACGCCGGAACAGAGATTTCTACAGGAAAGCGATGTGTAAATTCTGCCTGGTCGTCATCCAGACCAACAACTTTCTCAACATATCGTTTCGAATGATAATCATCAAAATCCAACGCGCTCTCATCTTCTTCATGAGCTGATACTTCTCTTTGATAAGAGCCGCTGAGCTCGATGACACCCCTGATTGAAACATAGTCATTAAATGGCTGGATGGAAATATCCGGGTCCAGTGAAATTCCCGTCATTTCGCCAACTTCCTGTCCTTTTTCAAAATACAGCGATTCATTCAAATCAAAGCGAAATACTTCTTGTTCATTTCCCAAACGACTTCCTCCCTTCAACATATATTCCATATACTTATATGTCTCAGTTCAACTATATGACTCAAAATAGGAGGATATGCAAAATGTCTCCGGTTTTCACACTTCGCTTTCCGCATGCGTCCGATGGAGTCTGCGTGTACATGGGCTGTTCAGTGATTTTTTAATCCTTATCAGAATCAAAAAAGCAACAAACATTTTGAAAACAACCTACATAAAAAGCTATTCCGATTTGATCCGGAATAGCTTTTATACATTACTTCTCAATTTTTGAGAATGCTGTACGTACAGCCTGTATTGTTTTGTCGATATCTTCATCTGTGTGGGCGGTTGATAAAAATACTCCTTCAAATTGTGAAGGCGGCAAAAAGATACCTTCCTCTATCATAGCCCGATAGTATTGAGCGAAATAATCAACATTGGCATTTTGCGCTGTATCATAGTTTATGACAGGTTCATTCGTAAAGAAGAAACCGACCATTGATCCCGCACGGTTTATTTGCAGCGGAATACCATAATCAATGGAAGCCTGTTTATACCCCTCCACTAATTTATCGACTTTTTGATTGATTTCTTCATATGATGATTCATCCAACGCATCCAATGTTTCAAAACCGGCTGTCATGGCGAGCGGGTTACCGGATAATGTACCGGCCTGGTAGATCGAACCGGTCGGAGCTACGCTTTCGATAATCTCACGTTTGCCTCCATAAGCTCCAACAGGCAGACCACCTCCAATAACTTTCCCTAAACAGGTGATATCAGGTGTCACGCCAAAATAGCCCTGTGCGCAATTATAACCAACACGGAACCCAGTCATGACTTCATCAAAAACCAACAGTGACCCATAATCTTCTGTTATTTTCCTTAATTCCTGCAGGAAGTTTTCCTGCGGCGGCACAACACCCATATTGCCGGAAACAGGTTCAGCAATGACAGCGGCAATATCATTACCATATTCAGAAAATGCGTAGCGCACACTTTCGACATCGTTATATGGTACTGTGATTGTATTTTTCACAATCGATTCAGGGACACCAGGACTATCCGGTAGCCCAAGTGTTGCAACGCCGGAGCCTGCTTTTATAAGCAAGGAATCACTATGGCCATGATAGTTGCCTTCAAATTTCAGGATCTTGCTGCGTCCTGTGTAGCCGCGGGCAATGCGTAAAGCACTCATCGTAGCTTCCGTCCCCGAGTTCACCATCCGCAGCATTTCGATTGAGGGAACACGGTCGATAACAAGTTCGGCAAGCTTATTTTCCTGGATGGTCGACGTACCGAAACTTGTTCCCTTAGCGACAGCCTCATTTAATCCTGAAACAACACGATCGTCAGCATGCCCTAAAATCAGCGGTCCCCAGCTCAAGACATAATCAATGTATTCATTTCCGTCAATATCCTTTATTTTGGAGCCTTTTCCTTCTTCCATAAAGATTGGTGACATGCCGACGGATTTAAAGGCGCGTACAGGTGAGTTCACACCGCCCGGCATTAAATCCACCGCCTTTTTATACGCATCTTGTGATTTATCGAAATTTCGCATCATACATCACCCCAAATTGAATGTTTTATCCCGCATGGAGGGGAATAATTGCCCATATTGTCCGATTCAGTTCAACTGACAATCAACGAAGAAAAATCTTCCGCTGATTGAACTTTCACTTTAGGCTTGAAGCCATTTTGCCACATCTTTGGCAAAATAGGAAATAATCAAATCAGCACCTGATCGTTTCATCGCGGTCAGTTTTTCAAGTACAAGCTCTCGTTCATTAACCCAGCCGTTCTGCGCAGCCGCTTTAACCATGGAGTATTCGCCGCTTACGTTATAAGCGACAACCGGTGCATTGAACTCGTTGCGCACATCACGGACGATATCCAAAAATGACATAGCAGGTTTGACGATCAAAAAATCTGCTCCCTCTTCGATATCGGTTTCTGCTTCACGCAATGCCTCCCGCCTATTTGACGGATCCATCTGATAAGTTTTGCGGTCACCAAATTGTGGTGCACTGTCTGCCGCCTCACGGAACGGACCGAAGAATGCCGAGGCATATTTTACAGCATATGACATAATTGGAATATTTTGGTGCCCCGCTTCATCCAGAGCCTGTCGAGTAACTGTGACAAAACCATCCATCATATTGGACGGTGCAATGATGTCCGCACCGGCCTCGGCCTGTGATACGGCGGTTTTAGCCAACAGTTTCAGGGATTCGTCATTGTCGACATCATGATTATGGACCACGCCGCAATGCCCGTGGGTTGTATACTCGCACAGGCATGTATCAGCAACGACGAGCATCTCCGGCATTTCTTGTTTTATCAGTCGTGTGGCCTCTTGCACAATACCATTTTCAACAAACGCACCTGTGCCTTGTTCATCTTTCTCATTCGGAACGCCAAACAGCAAGACAGCTTTAATGCCAAGTGTCTGTAATTCTTCCATCTCTTCTTTTACATAATCCAGCGAGATTTGAAAAACTCCCGGCATGGAAGGCACTTCATTCTTTATATTTTCCCCTTCAATGATGAAGAGCGGATAAATAAAATCATCCACTTTAATGTGATTCTCACGGACCAGGGAACGCATTGCAGATGAAGTGCGCAGACGACGATGCCGCTTGAATTCACATTCATTTGCCATATCAATCTATCCTTTCTGCTCGAAATATTCTTCCATAAGTATCATCATGCCATCGATGGTGAACTCCTCAGGTACAAGAAGATTCGTTAACCCCCATTCAGAAGCACGAACTTCAGTAGTTGTTCCAATACAAACAATTGGTGGAAAGTGTACATACTGCTTTTCCTTCATTTCCATAAATGCATCAACCGAAGACGGGCTTGTAAATGTTATCGCATCAAGATTCTGCTGTTTCAATACCGCATTTAACTTATCATTTTCTGAAAAACGGACGCTGGTTTCGTATACTTCCACTGTTTCAAAACGAATGCCTTGCTCTTTCAGCCAAAGCGGCAGAATAGACCGTGACCTGTTCCCCCTGATGATTAGAACCGGTTCTTCAATCTGAGCGTATTCAGCGAAAAATTCATTTGTTATTGCTTCTGCAGTATATGTGCTCGGGATAAATTCTGCATGGCAACCATAGCCTTCCAGCGCATGAGCGGTTTTATGGCCAACGGCAGCAAATTTGCTTTCAGCTAAAAAGTTATGATTTATATCGGATTCTTTCAGAAGCTGAAAAAAGCAATGAACTCCATTGGCACTCGTGAAAAACAGCCACCTGAACAGCTCCCGGTTTTGGCTCAATTGCCTAATTGCTTCATCACATTTACAAGAGATCTTTAATAGTGGCACTTCCACTGAAATGCCGCCGGACTGCAGAACCTTATATGTGAATTCTTTCGCCTGCTTTTCCTCCCGGGTGATTAAAATCCGTCTATCCTTCAGCGGCAGACCCATTAAATGTCAAGCTCCTCTTTCACTTGTTCAATAATGTCTTTGGCACCACGAGCTATCAGTTTCTGTGCTGCCTCTGTCCCGACGCTTTCAGGATCGGTTCCCCGCACAATTTCCTTTAATAACGTTGTACCGTCAGTAGTTCCGACAAATGCAGTCAGAAATATTTCATTACCGTGCAGGGAAGCATATCCGCCGATTGGTACAGAACAGCTGCCTTCCAATAATTTTAGAAAGGTTCTTTCAGCAGTGACCGTTTTAGTTGTATCTGCGTCACTGATGCGATCCAGCAATCTCCGCAATTCGTAATCATCTTCACGGCATTCGATTGCCAATGCGCCCTGTCCGACTGCAGGTACACAGACATCAGGCTCAAGATATTCCGTAATAAGTTCTTCACTTAGTCCGACACGTTTCAGGCCGGATACTGCCAAAATGATTGCATCATAATCTTCTTCATTCAATTTACGGATGCGGGATTCAATATTGCCGCGGATCCATTTAATTTCAAGATCAGGGCGTTCTGCCAGGAGCTGTGCCTTTCGTCTTAAACTGCTTGTACCAACAATGGCAGCCTCCGGCAAATCTTTTAAAGCAATATTGTTTTTGGCAATATATGCGTCACGATGATCTTCTCTGACAGGTATTGATGTAATAATAAGACCTTCAGGCATTTCGGAAGGCATATCTTTCATGCTGTGGACGGCAAGGTCAATTTCTTTATCATACATCGCCCTTTCAATTTCTTTGACGAAAAGAGCTTTGCCGCCGACTTTTGATAGAGTTACATCCAAAATCTGATCGCCGCGTGTGACAATTTTTTTCACTTCGAACGAATTGGTGATACCAGCTTGTTTCAACTGATCAATCACCCAATCTGTCTGGGTCAATGCCAAATTGCTTTTTCGTGATCCGATAACAATGTGACGCATCTGGATTCCTCCTTATAGGATCTACTGTAAATGAAAATTGGATAAATTACTGAACAGAAAAAAGTTGATTAATAAAACAAGAAATGCCGCCGAGTTATAAACGGAAATCGCTCTCCCCTGATAACCTTTCCCCAGTCTCAGCAACAGGTAAAAAACATACACAATAAGAACCAGTATCGATCCGATCGTTTTAAGGTCAAACCAGTAAAATTCAGCATTTGCCGCATAGGCCCAGGCAACGCCTAGAATTATCGCTATCGTCAGGAGCGGCACACCTATAGTCACCGCTTTAAATGAGAGCTGATCAAGCTGGCTCAAATCACCGATACGCCAGACCCAGCGAAATCCTTTTTTACGTTTTAAAAAACGATATTGGACCAGATACATGAGCGAAAAAATAAATGAAATGGTAAAAAATCCATACGATATGAAAGCCAGTGTTATATGGGTAATCAGCATTTCATGAACCAGTTCAATGCCTTGAACCTGCATGTATTCTGCTGCTCTGGTTGAAATGGATAATAAAAGAATGAAAAAACCGAGCAAGTTAATAAAAAACAGCATGAACTGAACCCGGAAAAACTTGCTGAGAACAAGTGAAAAGGAGATCAGCACCCAGGCGTAGAATGATAGACCATCATATAAAGTCAGTACCGGGAAACTTTTCTCGATAAATATTTGCCGTAATAAAAAAACGGTTTGCAGAAGCCAAACCATACTAAGTAACCAGAAGGCAATTTTGTCAGCCTTCCGGTTATTTTGTATAAATTCAATAAAGTACCCTACCAAACTTAATCCATAAATGATTAGTATGATTTCATAAAGCCATTTTGATTCTTCCATATTGGGGATCCTTTCGTTTTACCGTAAAGATAAGCTTTGTGTAACAGGAAAGGATACTTTTTCATCTGTTTCCCTAATTGTTGGATTATTTTTTTCAGCCTGCCGCTGCAGCTCTTCCTGAACATCTTCCTCAATTCCAAAGATGTCAATAAATTGCTGAAGTGCTTCTTCTTTATTATCGTTTGCCGCCAACTCCTTAGCCTGTGTCACCGGCTGTTTTAACAGCTGATTTACAATGCTCTTCGTATGTTTATTTAATACCTTTTTCTCACGCGCTGTTAAGTCCGGCATTTTCCGTTCGATACTTTTCATGGTTTCCGACTGTATGGATAACGCTTTTTTGCGAAGTGCCGTTATTATCGGAACAACGCCAAGCGTTTGAACCCACTCATTAAACGCGACAATCTCACCTTCAAGTATGATTTCAATTTTTTCGGCTGCAGTTTTTCTTGCTGCCAGGTTTTCATCAACGATATTTTGGAGGTCGTCGATATCGTACAGGAAGACATTGTCCAATTCGCCAATGGCCGGATCCAAATCTCTCGGCACTGCAATATCCACCAAAAACAGCGGTTTGCCTTTCCGTTTTTTCTGGATGGCCTCAACCGATTCATTGGATAACATAACAGAGTCCGATCCTGTGGAACTGATCAATATATCCGCGTCTTGTAACAATTCATGCAATTCGTCAACAGACTTAGCCTGTGCTTCAAACGTTTCTGCCAGCAGACGAGCTTTTTCAAGTGTGCGGTTGACAACCGTAATATTTGATGCTCCGGAACCATGAATATTCTTGGCCGCCAGTTCACCCATTTCCCCGGCTCCGAGTATAACAACATGCTTTTGCTGCAAATCCCCGAATATTTTTTTTGCCAGCTCAACTGCCGCATAACTTACAGACACTGCATGTTCACCAATAGCTGTGTCTTTATGTGCCTTTTTGGCAAATGTAATGGCCTGCTTGAACAGCTCATTAAAAATCGTGCCGGTTGTCTGATTTTCCTGTGCAGTCAAAAAAGCATCTTTAACCTGACCCAAAATCTGAGTTTCGCCCAAGACCATTGAATCAAGACCCGAAGCCACCCGGAATAAATGTTCAACCGTCGCATCACTTTCGGTAATGCGCAGGTATGGTGATACGTCTTCTTTATCTACTTTAAGCCAGTCAGCAAGGAATTGTTTAATATAATAACGGCCTGTATGGACTTGATCGGTCACTGCATAAATTTCTGTGCGGTTGCAGGTGGAAACAATGACATTTTCCAGGATGCTTTTCTGCTGCTTCAGCTTTACCATCGCTTCAGCAATATGATCTTCGGAAATCATAAACCGTTCCCTGATTTCCAACGGGGCCGATTTATAATTGAAACCAACTTTAAGTAAGTGCACTATTACTACCCCCAAAAACTTAAAAACATCAGTTTGTTTTCATTATAACATGGACAACACATGTTAATTGTTTTAGAATGTGAACAGATTTTGAAACAAAAATCACCGTTCAATCGTACTTCATTGTATGATAATCCGTTTGTACTTTATCATACGCATTCGGAAGACGCAAGAAATCTGCCGAGTGGCACATGTTAAGCAGGTAATGGGCATTTCCTGATTTATACCTGCAAGCTGCAAGAAGCGAATGAGTTATCAAAGTAGCTTACATCGCGACAACAATTGCGGCAGTCAAAATATACGAATGGAACCTGACATTAAATGAAAGCTGGTGAACATCGTGAAAAGGCAACATTCATTTGCTGCATATATGTTAATCGGCATTGGCGTTTACTTTTTATTACGAGAGTTAAAAATACCCATTATAACCGATTTTTATTCATGGCCAACATTGCTTATTATTATCGGGATTGCCTTGCTTATACATAGTTACACATCAAGAGATTATCAGCATTTACTGACCGGGACGGCTGTGCTGGGACTTGGCATCCATTTCCATGGACTTAGCCATTATACGTTCTGGATTGATCATTGGGCAGTATACCCGCTTATCGCAGGAATTGCTTTCATTGTACGTGGGTTAAGAACCAAAAGCGGTTTATTTACCGGGGTCATCATAACTGCAATTTCTATCTTTTTAATGTTTTCGGTCCAATTGCCTGCACCGCTGGGCTGGGTTTATGACCTCACATCATTACTTGAGCGGTTTTGGCCCCTGATCCTGATTGGCATTGGCATTTATTGGCTCAAAAAGAAAAAATAGAGTGGGGGTGCTTTTCCTTGGCAAATATCAGTCGAGCAGAATCGGGCATCTACAGTCCAACCCTTCTCTCTATTTCGTAAAATTTTGAAGCTCGCGCTTACTGGCTGTTATGGCGGGATAAAGCGCGCGGCAATCGGGCGGTTTATTTTTTACGCCGCAAGCTATATAAACTGCCTGATTGAACGCCAAGCATCATCTTTCCCTTCCCCGGTTTCTGCAGAGAAAGGAATCACGACATCGTCGGGTTCAATTTGCAACGTTTCGTGTGTCTGTTTTAAATGCCTGGCTCTTTTCCCTTTAACAACTTTATCGAGTTTTGTAGCTATCACAATTACCGGCAGCTTATAATATTTCAGAAAATCATACATTAATAAATCATCTTCCGTTGGTTTATGCCGTATATCGGTAATCATAACACAGGCTTGCAATGTATCGCGTGACGCAAAATACTCCTCCATCATGGCGCCCCATTTTTCCCGTTCCTTTTTGGAAACTTTTGCATATCCATAGCCGGGAACATCCGTGAAATAAAACCTATTATTTATCTTATAAAAGTTAATCGTTTGTGTCTTGCCCGGCTTGGATGATGTGCGGGCTAAATTTTTACGCTGGATGAGTTTATTGATGAACGATGATTTCCCGACATTTGACCGGCCGGCCAAAGCTATCTCCGGTAGCCGGTCGTTCGGGTATTGCTTTTTGCTGACGGCACTTATAATAATTTCAGCTTCAGTTACTTTCATGTTTCTCCTCCGTTAATGCGTGTTCCAGGACTTGATCCAAGTGACTGACCTTAATAAAGGTTAATTTATCACGCACGCTTTCGGGTATATCTTCAATATCTTTTTCATTTTCTTCCGGGATAATGATCGTCGTTAAACCTGCCCGCTGTGCACTCAACGATTTTTCTTTCAAACCGCCGATAGGCAGCACTCTGCCTCTTAGTGTAATTTCCCCTGTCATGCCGACTTCTTTTTTCACTGATCTGCCTGTTAAAGCAGATACAAGGGCCGTTGCCATGGTAATACCGGCTGAAGGGCCATCTTTTGGCGTCGCCCCCTCGGGAACATGAATATGAATATCATTTTTTTCATGAAAATCAGGGTCAATATTCAGTTCCTCAGCACGGGAACGAATGTAGCTGAACGCAGCCTGGGCTGATTCCTGCATCACATCGCCCAGCTTTCCGGTTAGGGTTAATTTCCCTTTACCGGGGTAATGCGAAACTTCGATCGATAAGATATCACCGCCGCCAGTTGTGTACGCCAAGCCTGTAGCTGCACCCACCTGGTTTTCCTGTTCTCTCAGCCCATACCGGAAAACGGATTTGCCCAGCAAGGCTTCCATATTTTTGGCGGTAACAATCACACGCTTCCTTTCACCTGAAATGATTTTCTTCGCTGCTTTCCGGCAAAGCTTGGCTAGCTGACGTTCAAGGTTACGAACGCCAGCCTCACGTGTGTAAGTTCTAATCAGCTTCAAAAGAGCATCGTCACGTATCTGCAGATTCCCTTTTTGCAGTCCATTTTCTTTCAGCTGTTTTGGAAACAGATGTTCTTTCGCAATATGCAATTTTTCAACTTCAGTATAGCCTGCAATCGTTATAAGCTCCATCCGGTCCAATAACGGTCCCGGAATATCATTGACAAAATTGGCGGTGGCAACAAACAGTACGTTCGATAAGTCATACGTTTCTTCAATGAAATGATCACTGAAGTTGCTGTTTTGTTCCGGGTCCAGCACCTCGAGCATTGCTGAAGACGGATCGCCTCGAAAATCACTGGCCATTTTATCAACTTCATCAAGCAAAAATACCGGGTTGACTGTTTTGGCATTTTTCATCCCCTGAATAATTCTGCCTGGCATAGCACCAATGTATGTACGCCGGTGTCCGCGGATTTCAGCTTCATCTCGAATGCCCCCAAGCGAAATGCGGACAAAATTTCGGTTGATTGAACGGGCAATTGACTTAGCCAAAGACGTCTTGCCAACACCCGGCGGCCCAACAAGGCAAAGTATCGGGCCTTTGATCGATTGTGTTAATTTTTGGACTGCCAAGTACTCCAAAATACGTTCTTTTACCTTATCAAGACCATAATGATCTTCATCAAGTATATCCTGAGCTTTATCGACCTCAATCGTGTCCTCTGTTTTTTCGGTCCAAGGAAGTGCCAAAAGCCATTCAATATAATTTCGTATGACCGAGCTTTCAGCAGAACTTTGCGGAACTTTTTCGAACCGGTCCAGTTCCTTTTTAGCCACATCGATGATACGTTTCGGCATATCGGATGCTTCAACTTTTTCTCTCAGCTGTTCCGCTTCGCCGGATTTGCCCTCCTTTTCACCCAGTTCTTTCTGGATTGCCTTTAACTGTTCGCGCAAATAATATTCTTTTTGTGTTTTTTCCATCGATGTTTGGACACGCTGACCGATTTTCTTTTCCAAATCAAGAACTTTCTTCTCATCTGTAATAAGTTGAATCAGATGCTGCAGGCGCTCTTTAACATTCACCATTTCCAATAAATCCTGTTTGTCTTTTATTTTCAGGGATAGATGTGATGTCACAATATCGGCAAGCCTGCTTGGTTCATCAATATCAGAAACGGTGGCCAGTGTTTCTTTGGTTATTTTCTGTGAAACTTTTATGTATTGTTCGAATTGTCTGAGCAGGGAACGCATAAGCGCTTCTTCTTCATTCTCTTCGCCATGTTCATCTTCCAGCTCATTAAATTCGACTGTAAACTCCTCATTTTCATCGATAAAACGGGTGATTTCCCCGCGGCGGAGCCCTTCCACTAAAACACGTATCGTGCCATTGGGGAGTTTCAGCATTTGTTTGACATATGCCACTGTGCCTACCCGATAAATATCTTTTGACTCAGGTTTATCCAGACTGACTTGGTTCTGAGCTGCCAGAAATATCGTCTGATCCTCCATCATTGCTTTTTCCAGAGCCGCGACAGATTTGTCACGTCCAACATCCAGATGCAATACCATAGATGGAAAGACGAGCAGTCCCCTTAGCGGCAGGAGAGGCAATTGTGCTGATTCTTTGGTCATTATTATGTATACCTCCATCTATACTGGAATTTTTCCCCGCATATAACGGTCAGTAACCCGCCGAAAAACGGCGGCCAACTGACCTTAAATGCCCGATTCGGTTCAACTAACATTCAGTGGAGAAAAGCACTCCACTGAATGAAGTTTCACTTTATGTATATTTCGTTATTGTTTAAAGTCTATAGAAAACCTGCTTATTTGTAAATAATTATAGCTGATAATTAGTGTTGCCTGTGAGGAAAAAATTACTCAAGTTAACATAGAAAGAGACTGACATCTGCTTTCTCCTCGAAATTTATTTGAACAGAGAATATCCGCAAATGTCAGTCCCGGATTATTAAATTTCATTCATCTGAGTTATGCACTCTCTCTTGGGAGTTTATCGTTCTCATCCCTTACAGTACCATCCCGGAACACCAATTTTGGTCTTCCATTTTCCATTTCAACCGTATCTTTTGTAATGATGCACTTTTCAATATCGTCGCGGGATGGAAGTTCAAACATGACATCCAGCATGATACCTTCAATAATCGAGCGCAGACCACGTGCACCGGTTTTCCGCTCAATGGCTCTGTTTGCAATTGCTCTGAGCGCTTCATCCTCGAATTCAAGCTCAACATCATCAATTTCAAACAGTTTTACATACTGTTTAACGAGTGCGTTTTTCGGTTTTGTCAGGATTTCTACCAAAGCATCCTCATCAAGCGGTGTCAGGCTTCCAATGACGGGGATTCTACCGATAAATTCCGGTATCAGACCGTAGCGCAGCAAATCCTCCGGCAATACTTTCTGAAGCAGTTGGCTTTGATCCAAATCTTCTTGCTCTTGATCAGAACCGAAGCCGATAACTTTTTTGCCCAAACGGCGTTTAACGATCTGATCAATACCATCAAAGGCACCCCCAACAATAAATAATACGTTGCTTGTATCAATTTGAATAAACTCCTGATGCGGGTGCTTGCGCCCACCTTGAGGCGGTACACTGGCCACTGTACCTTCCAAAATTTTCAGGAGTGCCTGCTGTACACCCTCGCCTGATACATCACGGGTGATGGAAGGATTTTCTGATTTACGGGCAACCTTGTCAATTTCATCGATATAGATGATGCCTTTCTCCGCTTTTTCCACATCATAATCGGCTGCCTGAATCAATTTCAGCAGAATATTTTCAACATCTTCCCCGACATAGCCCGCCTCGGTCAGTGACGTTGCATCAGCCATCGCAAACGGAACATTCAGGATTCTGGCAAGCGTTTGAGCCAGCAATGTCTTACCAGATCCGGTCGGACCGAGCATGGCAATATTACTTTTAGCCAATTCAACATCATCGGCACTGTTCTTGGTTGTATTTATCCGCTTATAATGATTGTATACCGCCACAGACAAATTCTTCTTTGCATCCTCCTGGCCAATGACATAATCAGCTAGTGTTTCATTAATTTCTCTTGGCTTTGGAAGTTCTTCAAACTCAGTAGCTTCCTCGGTCCCAAGTTCCTCTTCCACGATTTCAGTGCATAGTTCAATACATTCATCACATATATAAACGCCTGGACCGGCTACTAATTTACGGACCTGATCCTGACTTTTGCCGCAAAACGAACATTTTAATTGTCCTTTTTCTTCGTTAAATTTAAACATTACATTTTCACTCCTAAAAGTTTAAATCTGATTCCTGTTTTTGTGTAATTTCAACTTAACGTCATCATACCAAATCAATTTGTGAAAACAAAATAATAACTCTTCTGCAGAAGCCGATTTTTTAAAAACACCGTAGCTCAGTATTGTAATCCTTTAGTTATCGTATGTTCACTGGCCATGATAGATAACAATCATCGAAAGAAAACTTCATAAAGCAAAGCCCTGATTCCCACGCTTATCTTTCTTAATTTTTAGGAATATTGAAGTAGGGTTTGCTCCACATTAAGGCGAAATAAACTCGAAAGCAAGGTGCGAATCATCACACCTTGCTTTAACATGTTTATTAAATTGAGCTGCTTTTTATACAGTCTTACTATGCTCGACCAAAAACTCAATTGATTTTCTCGATTTGAGTTCCTCTTTAAGCGCGTCGGTATTTCCGCCAAGCATCTGTTTAAGCTGATCGACATCAGTTCCATACATCGATGCCATATTGCCCAGCTCTTCTTCAACATCGTCGTCTGTCACTTCAAGATTCTCTTCATTGAAAATAGCTTCAAGTGTTAAGTTTGTTTTAACACGTTTTTCCGCATCGTCGCGCATTTGTTCTTTCAGCGCGTCTTTGTCCTGCCCCGAGAACTGGAAATACATATCCAATGTCATACCCTGCATTTGCAGACGCTGTTCAAATTCCTGGAGCATACGGTCTAATTCCGTTTCAATCATGGCATCAGGAACGGTAACTTCTGCATTATCAGAAGCTTTTTCAATCAATGTTTCGCGCTTTTGATTCTCGGCATCCTGTTCTCTTTGACTCTGAAGTTCTTCTTTTTTCTTCTCTTTCAGTTCATCAAGTGTTTCGACTTCTTCATCAACATCTTTGGCAAATTCATCATCTAACTCCGGCAGTTCTTTTGTTTTAATGTCGTGAATTTTTACGTTAAATACAGCATCTTTTCCTGCCAGGTGCTCAGCATGATAGTCTTCGGGGAATGTGACAGTTATTTCAGTTTCTTCACCTGAAGATTTACCGACCAATTCCTCTTCAAAGCCTGGGATGAATTGACTTGACCCAATTTCCAGCGAGTAATCTTCGCCTTTACCGCCTTCAAATGCTTCGCCGTCAATAAAGCCCTCGAAATCCATGACAACAGTGTCGCCTTCCTCAACAGATCCTTCTTCTTTAACGATCAGTTCAGCATGATGTTCGCGCTGATGCTCGATTTCGTGGTCTACATCTTCGTCTGTGACGTCAACTGACTGTTCTTCGACTTCAAGTCCTTTATACTCACCTAAATCAACCTCCGGTTTAACGTTGACGGTAGCCTTGAAAATGAGATCTTTACCTTGCTCAATTTCCTCGATATCAACTTCCGGCTGCTCAATCGGTTCAATTTCCGTTTCTTCAATAGCATTTGCGTAGGCATCAGGCAGCACAATATCAACTGCATCCTGATAAAGTGACTCGACGCCAAAGCGTTTTTCAAAAATTTTACGCGGTACTTTCCCTTTACGGAAGCCGGGAATTTGGACATCTTTTACAACTTTTTTAAACGCTTGATCTAGCGCTTTATCAAATTCGTCGGCACTTACTTCAATCGTCAGTACCCCTTGATTTCCTTCTTGTTTTTCCCATTTTGCTGACATAACATACCCTCCAAAATCTATTATTCCATTAATGATGACGGTGTATTACAATACGTCCGATTGATAAGGAGCAAAATTTCAACCATCTTATTATAACATAATTATGTGGCCTTTCAAGCAACCCGGCAACTGATTTGCTGTCTACACTTCTATGATTGTGGAATATAAAGCTTCACACATTTTAATCTCATCCATATATAGGTTTAAACTGTCATCTCCGTTTTCAGTGGTTCCCTTATGTATATCCAGATAATCTTCACCAATTTTCATTAATGCTTCAGCGATAGACGGGGCTTCATCTTCCGCTGGCATTAACGGATAACGCACGTAGAGATAATGATGCAATACCTGTTCCATTAACCGGTATAAGGTTGGATTTTTCTGTTCCTCATCGCTTATGGATGACAATATCTGTTTCACAATTGGATGAGAATCTAACTTAGGTGTGTCTTCCGGCGCTGCCTGATATTTACTGCCCAATTTATGTATCCAAACTCTCTCAGAAAAATCCTTTTCCTGCAACCATATAAAAACGCCTGTTTTCGCAACCGGATGGACCCGGTCATCTGTTAAGAGAGCTTTTTCCTTCCCTGTCGGGGTCAGATCCATTTTACGGATTTGTTCAACAAGCCTGTACTGATAGACATGATTTTCCTCTTCAACTGCTTTAAACAATTCATTTATGTATTCGGGGGCCTTTTCAATCCGGATATCATGCCGCATCTTTCGGCTCATATCATAAAGCTGCTGGAACTGTTCTTTCATATCATCAGGTACAGTGTTTTTTTCTTTTTCCTGCTCGACCTGATCCATTAATAAATGGTATTGACTCGTCTGAAATAAAATCGTTAAGTAAATGTGGACGTATTGATAGTAATTTTCATCTTTATGTATTAATAACCCCTCACAGAAATCCTGTGCTTCTTTATACCGATTGAGTTCCATCAGACACATCAGCTTCCCGATGATTATCTCATGATTTTTAACATCGAATTCCAGAAGCTGATCAAGTTTGACCAGTGCTTCTTTATATCTTTTCTCTTTCAGTGCCACGAGGCTTTCTTCTTCCAGGGCTGTCCGCCATTTCGGGAAAAGAATGACATTTTCCCTGTTACCTTCCATAAATTCACTCCTTTCAGTATCAGTTGCTTTAATAAATAGCCATACCCCGGATCAAGGAAATTAAAACATGCAACCCGGAACTGTTTTCATTGTGTATGAAAAAAGAAACCCACTTTGAATACTCGGGGTTTCTCAGGCTGGTATACGTCCCAGGCAGGATTCGAACCTGCGACCCATAGCTTAGAAGGCTATTGCTCTATCCTACTGAGCTACTGGGACATCATTTATGTATATGGAGCGGGTGATGGGAATCGAACCCACGACATCAGCTTGGAAGGCTGAGGTTTTACCACTAAACTACACCCGCAAAATACGTATCAAGTCTTCGTTTTTGACGGACAAAGATTATTATATGCACTATCAGTCGATTTGTCAATAGTTTGACGAAATACGTTATTCATTCGGTTTCAACATGGATAGAGTAGCAGAAACCGGCAACGGAGCCGATTTCTTAACTAGATTATTGCTTTACGACAGAGAGGTCCTTAAGGATAAATCCTCAACTAGTTCCCCGTCAACCGTGTAAAAATGAACTTCAATTTCATCCAGCGTTTCCCATTCCATAATGGCGTATGTTTTTTCCGGTCTCGTTCGCGGCAGCAAAATGCTTCCCGGATTTATCAGTAATTGATTGCCGATTTTTTCCGCACCGGCAATATGTGTATGACCAAAACAGATCACTTGCGCATGTTGTTCTTCAGCGCGATAGGCAATCGCAAGCGGGTTCGATTTTACCTGATGTAAGTGGCCATGTGCAATAAAAAAAGTAAGACGATCTATCGTGCTTACCTGTTCCTCAGGAAATCTGGCATCAACATCACAATTCCCGGTAACTTTGATAAAACCTTCGAGTGCCGGGGCATCCATTTCAAGCTCTGAGTCACCACAATGAATTTTATGTTCAGTCTTATGACGTTTGTTGATCGTTTCAAGTTCTTCTGTCGAACCATGACTGTCACTGACAATCAATACGCTTGGCATAATATCACCTCATTTGATTACCGCAAATTTTTGACCCAATCCCGTAATTGACGAATAGCATCACTCCGGTGGCTGATCTGATTCTTTACGTCCGAAGAAAGTTGTGCCATCGTTTCTGAATAGCCTTTTGGTATAAATATCGGATCATAGCCGAACCCGTTATGACCCGCCTGTGTATCAGCAATTCTGCCATCACAGTATCCTTTTCTAAACACCGTTTCTTCACCTGGGGCAGATACTGCCAGCACACACACGAACCGTGCTGTGCGATTGGCCGCTTCCACATCCAGCAATTCAGCCAGCACTTTATCAATGTTCTTCTGATCATCTTTCGGTTCACCGGCGAATCTGGCTGAAAAAACGCCAGGCCGCCCATCCAGTGCATCCACCACCATACCGGAATCGTCAGCCAGCACGGGGGACTGCAGCAATTCCGCTATTTGTTCGGCTTTCAATTCAGCATTTTTCTCAAATGTCGAACCTGTTTCCTCAATGTCTTCAATTTCATGGGAAAGTTCAGAAAGTGACACTGCTTTTATACCATATTCAGCAAAAAATGTTTTAAATTCTTTCGCTTTACCACTATTTTTCGTCGCAATAATCATTTCGTTCATGGTGAGTCTTCCTTTGCTTTTTTCTTTTTTGTCTCCCCGATCCGGTCAGCAAGTTTACCCAGTATCGATTTTTGAATGACATTTAAATCCTCCACTCCGCTGCCGGCCAGGTCAAGCATCGTCTGCAGCTGATCGCCGGTGAATGTTGCTTCTTCACCGGTTCCCTGGATTTCAATAAACTCCCCTCCGCCTGTCATCACCACGTTCATATCGACAGAGGCTTCAGAGTCTTCTTTATAATTTAAATCGAGCAGTTCTGTCCCATCCGGTGCAATACCAACTGAAATAGCTGCCAAAAAATCTGTAACAGGCATTTTTTTAATCGTTTTAGCTTCAAGTAATTTATCAAACGCCATAACAACAGCAACGAATGCCCCGGTTATTGAGGCTGTACGCGTGCCTCCATCAGCTTGGATAACATCACAGTCAATCCATACAGTACGTTCGCCAATTTGATTCAAGTCTACAACCGATCGTAGAGCACGTCCGATTAAACGCTGGATTTCCATCGTCCGTCCGCTGACTTTACCCTTGGAGGATTCGCGGATATTCCGCTGTTCTGTTGCCCGGGGAAGCATCGCATATTCTGCAGTGATCCAGCCTTTCCCCTGACCGCGCATAAAAGGGGGCACACGATCTTCAATACTTGCATTGCAAATTACTTTTGTATCCCCAAATTCGATAAGTACAGACCCTTCCGGATGTTTAACAAAACCCGGTGTTATGGTTACAGGCCGCAATTCATTGTGTTGCCGCTGATCATATCTCAATAAAACCTATGCCTCCTTCATTATGCATCATCACATCAATTATCCTAACATATTTTTTACAAAGACACATGAATTATGAATCCAGGCTAAAAGAAAAAAAGACTGCTCTCTGCAGCCTTTTGAGCTTGCTTTTTGGCAGCCTTTCGCACTACAATTTTTCTGTTGAAATAAATGTTTGTTTGGTAACAGGCTCCGTATATGGCTCACCATTTTCATTAAACAGTGTCTCGACATCTTCCACTTTCACTTCCACTGCCTCGACCGCTTCATCCTGTGTCAAAGTCCGTACAAGGCTTTCCATGACCTCGTTGGAAATAACCGCCTTATCGGTATCCTGCAACACATCCTGGTTGAAGATCACCTCAAGCACACCTTCTTTCAAACTTGGATCAGTGGTCAATTGTACAGAGCTGTTAAAAACGTGCTGTAAATTAGTTTCGGGTACCGGCCCTTGCATTAAAGCCTGAATCGTGGACCCATACAGATTATTGTCTTCAACATCAATGTGCTGGGTTACAGGAACAAAATACTTGTTCTCGCCTTGAGCTGACGGATAGTACAGTGTTACCGGTTCTGCCCCCAGCAAGTCTACCGTATTGGATTGAACCAGATTTATGCCATTAACTCTTGAATAGCCGTCACCAATAGGTGTGCCATCAACAGGCATGGTGCCCTGCTTCTTTCCATTAATCCGCAGTTTCATCCTATCCACATTTTCAAACTGTGTCACTGTATATGTCATAGCCTGCAGTATTTCCTGCTCATTTTCTGCTTTATAATTCTTGAAATCCTCGGAAACATCAACAATCATCGTTCCATCATCCTGCAGATCCAATCCGAGAATTTGCGTTCCGGCAGGTAAAACTGCCTGAAAACCATTTGGCAGCAACGATGTGACCGGTCCATCTTTCACAAGATATTCCAATGACTGTTCTGCTACCGTATTCGATTCAGGTTGAGGCAGTTCCAGAGTCTGCGACGCCACCATTCCATTTGCATCAAGCAAATATAACTGGCGGTCTACTGTTGCTGAAGGTGTGTCTCCTTTAGTTTTCTTTTGACCCTCTTCTCCTTTTTGATTTTCTTCTTCTTTACTTGCTTTACCGCTTGTTTCATTCGCTAAATCATCGACAGCTTCAGCATCCTTTGGCGGGTCAATTTCTCCTTTGTTACCCAATGATTGCTCTCCCTGAAAACATCCGGATAATATAATAGTGAGAAACACCGTTAGGCTCAATAACAACAATGGACTGCGCTTCTGCATGTTTTTCCCTCCTACGATGGTTTGTACTATTATATATACGAGCTCATCAGAATTTTAGACCAACCTGTAAACAAAAAATTAAATCCCCCCTGAGAAATAACTATCAGGGAGGATCCTGTATTAAAATGAAACTTCATTCAATGGCACGCTTTTTACCATTGAATGTTAATTGAACAAATCGCAATTTAGTATGGAAGAACAGCTCTTTCAATTGTAACAGACTGAAAATACTCAGCTGATTCTTTGAAAATCCCTTCTGTGATCTTTGCAAAAACGCCCATTTCTCCCGTTGTATAAAAACGATGTGCCGGTGATATCGTTCCATTATATAATTGACCATAAAACTCAAGGATAGTGCTGACCTCACGTGCTGTTTCTTCGCTTGAGGAAATCACCGTGACCTGACTGCCGATCACTTTTTGAATGGTATCTTTGATTAACGGATAATGTGTACAACCAAGTATCAGTGTATCAATATGGTTTTGTTCCTTCATCGGCAAAAGGGTCTCCCCAACCATCTGCTCAGCCTCTGTTCCCGACAGTACGCCTTGTTCAACCATAGGCACAAATAATGGGCATGCCAGCGAATTAACGCGGAGATAAGCGCTAATACTTTTCAATGCCCGTGGATAGGCGTTGCTTCGGATAGTTCCTTCCGTGCCGATGACACCTATGTGGCTGTTTTTTGTAAACTTGACAGCTGCCCGTGCCCCGGGTTTGATAACCCCAATAACGGGAATTGACAGATGTTTCTTAAGTTCCTCCAACGTAAAAGCTGTAGCCGTATTACATGCTACAACAAGCAATTTAATATTTTTTTCAAGCAGGAAATCTGCCAACTCCCACGTAAATGTTTTGATCTCACCTTCTGATCGCGGCCCGTATGGACACCTGAGCGTATCACCCAAATAAATCAGACTTTCTTTTGGCAGCTGCCGCATTAACTCATGGACAACCGTCAGACCGCCTACTCCGGAATCAATTACACCTATTGCCTGATTCAAAATAATCGCCTCTTCATGCTGTTATTTATGATTGACGTGCTGCATTTCCTCATACAAAAACGTAAGCATTTCATTTAATGATTCTGTCTGATCCTTTGAAAAATTTTCCAAAATGTCACCCAAATATTCTTGACGTTTCCCGATAACCTCTTCTATTATCGTGCGGCCTTTTGACAAAATATGAATCCTTACGACACGCCGATCATTTGTATCCCTTACCCGTTCAACAAGCTTGTTCTTTTCCAGCCGGTCCACCAGATCTGTTGTAGTACTGAATGCTAATCCATTTTTATTTGACAGCTCACCAATTGTCAAATCTTCCTCAATTAAAAACTGCAGGGCGATAAATTGCGGTGAAGTGATCGGGTAATGGTTCAGTATTTTACGCCCGTTCTGCTTGATTAAACCTGATATGTAACGTAATCGTTTTTCGAGATTCGCAATGGTTTCTGCTGATATTTCATGATTCAATACGGGTGACCCCCTCAGAAATATTCCATTTTCGTATACGTATTTTAACATATCATGACAAAAATAGCAGTGTTTCCTATGAATAAGGAGAGTGAATTATGTGAGAGAAAAATTTATGTAATGGACTACTGCCATAATATTAAACTTCCTTTCAAAATGTGCTCACCGTTTACACATATTTTCATACGCTAATAGTGACTAAATAATTCACCCTTCATATGCAGCTCTTTGACAGCAAGGAGGGGTTATCATTTGAAGGACAACAAGTACAAACCAAAGCAGCTACTAACGAAACGTGAAAAAGAAGTTTTCGAGCTCTTAGTACAAGATAAGACAACAAAGGAAATTGCCCAGGAATTGTTCATATCTGAAAAAACGGTCCGGAACCACATTTCCAATTCAATGCAAAAATTAGGAGTCAAGGGGCGATCGCAAGCAGTGGTAGAACTTCTCCGCATGGGGGAGTTGAAACTCTGAAAAAAACCGACTTTCTTAAAGGAAGTCGGTTTTTTTCATTATAAATAACGAACCACTATTTAGCCTGCAAACTGCTTTTCATGGAGTCGGATAAAGGTACCGGTTTACCGGTCTCCGGATGTATGTAGACCATTCTTCCCCGTCCTGCCAGACAGAGGTCGCCTTCACCGTTTATACCCATGTAATGGACATCAAATGAGGTCGTACCGATATAATCAGCTTTAACATACAGGCGCAATTCCTCATTGAAATACATCTGTTTAAGATAATCGCATTGCAGATCTGCCACAATGGGCATCCCTCCACTGTAATCATTATTAAACATACCGATGGACTTTAGAAATTCAATACGTCCCTCCTCAAAATAAATAAATGGTGATACATTATTCACATGCCCGAACATGTCCGTTTCAGAAAAACGTATTTTGATAGGAATATAGAAAGAAAACTCAGACCGCCAACTTTCCATATTTTCAATATATGAAACCTTACTCAACTTGACTGTCCCCCCTGGTAAAATGACCCCTGTCAACGCCTGACAAGGGTCATGAGATTCAGAGTTTCATAGTTTAATGAGCTTCATCACTGCCAAAGAAGTTCTTGAATGCCTGAATGTTCGTTGCACGGTTCATTGCGGCGATCGATGTTGTCAATGGAATACCTTTAGGGCAAACCTGCACACAGTTTTGTGCGTTACTGCAGCCGCTAATGCCCCCGTCTTCCATTAATCCTTCGAGACGTTCACTCGCATTCATTTCCCCCGTTGGATGTGAATTGAACAAACGAGCTTGTGATAAAGCAGCAGGACCAATGAAGTCCGACTTGTCATTCACATTCGGACAAGCCTCAAGGCATACCCCGCAAGTCATACATTTTGACAATTCATAAGCCCATTGCCGCTTTTTCTCCGGCATGCGGGGACCTGGGCCGAGGTCATGTGTTCCGTCGATTGGAATCCATGCCTTTATTTGTTTCAAGGCATCGAACATTTGTTCACGATCAACGAAGAGGTCCCGGATTACCGGGAACGTACTCATTGGCTCTAAGCGGATTGGTTGTTCAAGATCATCAATAAGCGCGGCACATGACTGCCGTGCTGTTCCATTAATTATCATGGAACAGGCACCACAGACTTCTTCAAGACAGTTCATATCCCATTGAACCGGCGCTGTACCTTCCCCCTTGGCATTCACAGGGTTCCTGCGAATTTCCATAAGTCCGGAAATAACGTTCATACCCGGTTTGTACGGGATTTCAAAGGTCTCTTCATAAGGTGAAGAATCCGGGCTATCCTGACGAGTAATAATAAACGTAACAGTGCTTTCTTCAGCCATTATTACTTACTCCCTTCATGTTCGTTTTTTTGCGTGTAATCACGTTTACGCGGCGGAATATGTGATAAATCAACTTCCTCATACGTGATGACGGGATCGTTGGTCTTTTCATCGTATTGAGCAATCGTTGTTTTCAGGAAGTTTTCGTCGTCACGTTCAGGGAACTCCGGTTTGTAGTGTGCACCCCGTGTTTCATCACGCTTCAGGGCACCATTGGTTATCACGCGTGCCAAATGGAGCATGCTCTCCAGCTGGCGGGTGAACATAACACCCTGGTTGTTCCAGCGGGACGTATCATTAATATTGATGTTTTCCCAGCGCTCCAACAGCTCCTGGATCTTCTTATCTGTCTCTTTTAATTTATCATTGTAGCGGACAACGGTCACGTTATCTGTCATTAATTCTCCCAGTTCTTTATGAATCTGGTAAGCATTTTCGGTGCCGTCCATTTGCATCAGTTTTTCGAACCTTTCCTGCTCTTCTTTTTCTCTGTCTTCAAACAGTTTTGACGGCAGGTCCTCAACATGTTTCTCAAGACCATCGATGTATTCAATCGCTTTAGGTCCGGCTACAGATCCGCCATAAATAGCTGAAAGCAGTGAATTGGCTCCCAGACGGTTGCCCCCATGCTGGGAATAATCGCACTCACCGGCTGCAAAAATACCCGGAATACTAGTCATCTGATCATAATCAACCCAGAGACCGCCCATTGAGTAGTGAACAGCAGGGAAAATTTTCATTGGAACTTTGCGCGGGTCATCACCTACAAATTTTTCATATATTTCCATGATGCCGCCCAATTTAACGTCAAGTTCTTTCGGGTCTTTATGGGACAAATCGAGATAAACCATGTTTTCCCCGTTAATGCCGAGTTTTTGATGAACACACACGTCAAAAATCTCCCGTGTTGCAATATCACGCGGCACCAGGTTACCATATGCCGGATACTTTTCTTCTAGGAAATACCACGGTTCACCATCTTTGTAAGTCCAGACCCGGCCGCCTTCACCGCGTGCCGACTCACTCATCAGCCGAAGTTTGTCATCGCCCGGTATAGCGGTTGGATGGATTTGAATAAATTCACCATTTGCATATTTGGCGCCCTGACGGTATAAAATGCTGGCTGCCGAACCGGTATTGATCATTGAGTTGGTCGATTTACCAAAAATAATGCCTGGTCCGCCTGAAGCCAAAATGACAGCGTCAGCAGGGAATGATTTGATCTCATGGGACCGGATATTTTGACCGACAATTCCACGTCCGGTATTTTCTTCATCAACAATCGCACCGACAAATTCCCAGCTTTCATATTTATTAACCAGTCCTTCCACTTCATAGCGGCGGACTTGCTCATCCAATGCATACAGCAGCTGCTGGCCTGTTGTTGCTCCTGCATATGCTGTACGGTGATGCTGCGTTCCACCGAAACGCCGGAAATCCAGCAGTCCCTCAGGTGTGCGGTTAAACATAACGCCCATGCGATCAAGCATATTGATAATGCTTGGAGCCGCATCACACATTGCTTTAACCGGTGGTTGATTGGCGAGAAAATCCCCGCCGTAAACTGTATCGTCAAAGTGAATCCATGGTGAGTCACCCTCACCTTTGGTATTAACTGCACCGTTAATTCCACCTTGAGCACACACAGAATGAGACCGTTTTACAGGCACAATAGAAAACAAGTCAACATTCACACCTGCTTCTGCTGCTTTAATTGTTGCCATGAGACCAGCCAAACCGCCTCCGACAACAATAACTTTACGATTACTCATTTGGAATACTCACTCCTTGTTCTCTGTATTAAACTCCGTAAGCAAATTGAATTAGTGCTCTGACACCAACATAGCTAAGAGCCAGGAAGACAATTAATGTTGCGTATGTAGCAAATTTCTGGGATTTTGGTGATTGTGTAAAGCCCCATGATACAAGGAAGCTCCAAAGGCCATTGGCGAAATGGAATGTGGTCGAAATCACACCAATAATATAAAACCAGAACATGACCGGGTTGGAAAGAATGTTTTCCATCAGATTGTAATCCAGCTCAACATTGCCAAGACCAATTTGAACCCGTGTCTCCCATACATGCCATGCAATAAATACAAACGTAATGAGTCCTGTTATCCGCTGCATCAGATACATCCAGTTACGGAAATAACCGTAATGCTTTGTATTGCTTTTTCCGACAAAGACAATATAAACTCCCAAAATTGCATGGAATAAAATCGGCAGATAGATCACCAGGATTTCCAGTGCTAACCGGAATGGCAAATCATGCATAAAAGAAGCCGCCTGATTAAAACTTTCTTCGCCATACACTGCGAAATGGTTAACAACCAGGTGCTGAATAAGGAAAAACCCAATTGGAATGACGCCTAACAGGGAATGGAGCCTGCGGTAAAAAAATTCTCGATGTTCTGCCATGTGTTTACCCCCCTCGTTTAAGATGTTATGTTTTACAGGATGCACATTTTTTAACAATAATCCCCTATACTTTTATTGCCCAAAAATGTACAATTTATGACATATTTATTGTACTTCTAACTATGAAAGGCGTCAAGAAAAGGAAATATACTTGTGTGCCGCGACACCATAAACTTGCCGACATCGCTTGAACTTTGACGCTTTTGCATAGATAATAATAAAAGAAAAACATTTCATTGAAACAATGTATTTATCCGTGCATTTGTTACTGGGGAAAGGATGACATCAATGTCAAAAAATCACGATTCCATGCCTGTCACACTTCTCGATCAATTACATACAACCGGAGCAGGATACGACGTTATCCGATACATCGGTTTACCAGATATATTTGGCCAGGAATCACCTACCCTCCTCTATTTTATGGGGAAGAATCTTTCCAGAAAATTGGATATCCAAACTGTATCAGACGTTGTCTATGCATTTGATAAACTAGGGTGGGGACAATTAGAATTGGTTAAAGAAAAAAAGAATGAACTTATTTTTCAATTGATGGCTGATTCAGTCGTATACCGTCTCAATGCTCCTCTGTATACCGATTTTCGGCTTGAAGCAGGTTTTTTATCCGAATCAATTGAACGGATTAAAGAACGCTCATGCGAATGCAAAGAAGAATTGTATGAAAAAATTCACCAAATCGAATTCACCGTCGTGTTTACGGATTAAATTATCAGAACACCACTGTGAAAATATCCCTCTTTTTTGCAGATAAATAAATCAAAGGGAAGCCGAATGACTTACGTTTTTTCGCTTCCCTCTTCATTATTCAGGTGAGACAATATTTTTTTGGCGACATTTTGCGGTACACCCAATTTTGTAATATCCTCAATTGAAGCTTTTTTTATTTCACTGACATTCTTAAAATGCCTTAGCAGCAACCGCCTCCGCTGTTTGCCAACCCCTGGGATCTTATCGAGCTCTGACTGCACCAGATTTTTCCCGCGCAGTTGCCTGTGAAACGAAACCGCAAACCGGTGAACTTCATCCTGAACCCGCTGCACCAGATAAAACGCCTGGGATTTTCTTGACAATGGAATAATAGCAGGCGGATGACCATACAGCAATTCGCTTGTTTTGTGTTTATCATCCTTCGCCAGACCGCATAACGGAATATCCAGGCCAAGTTCATTTTCCAGGACATCCAGCGCGGCACTCATCTGCCCCTTCCCGCCATCAACAATAATCAAGTCAGGGAGCTGATGCTCCTCTTTCAATACTCTTGAATACCGCCGGCGGATGACTTCCCGCATAGTTTCATAATCATCCGGGCCTTTAACATCCCTGATTTTATATTTGCGATACTCTTTTTTATCAGGTCTTCCATCGGTAAAAACAACCATGGCCGAAACCGGGTCAGTTCCTTGTATATTAGAGTTATCAAAGGCTTCAATACGGTGCGGGATTTCAATATTCAGCGATTCACCCAACTTTTCCACCGCTTGTATCGTCCTTTCCTCATCACGTTCTATTAAGGAAAACTTTTCATAGAGTGCAATGTCAGCGTTTTTCATAGCCAATTCGACAAGTTCTTTTTTTCTGCCCCGAAATGGTGTGTGTACATTTATTTCCAATAATTCACTTAATATACCTGTATCCGTGCCAATCGGGACCAGCAATTGTTTCGGCTTCAAATGGCGCTGATGTAGATAAAATCGCCCAATAAAACTGACAAACGTTTCAACAGGGTCGTCGAAAAACGGAAAGATCGACACATCTCGTTCAATCAAATTTCCCTGTCTGACGAAGAACACTTGGATGCACATCCAGCCTTTGTCATAACTGTAACCGAATATATCACGATCAACCTGATCATTTAGTGTCATTTTCTGCTGCTCCATAACAGCTTCAAGATGCTGGATCAGATCACGAAGTTCTTTTGCCCGTTCAAAATTAAGCTCTTCACTTGCTTCATGCATTTTTGCAGTCAGGTCCTTTTTGATCTCTTTATGTCCCCCCTGTAAAAACGATGTGATGTTCTGCGTGATTTTTTTATATGTTTCTTCAGGCACAGACTTTTCGCTGCAGGCCAGACATTGACCCATATGATAATAAATGCATGGACGTCCCGGGGGGTTATTGCACTTACGCAGCGGATATAGCCGGTCAAGCAATTTTTTGGCCTCCCTGGCGGCCAATACATTGGTGTACGGGCCAAAATATTTCCCTTTATCTTTTTTTATGTTCCGTGTGATAAGCAGACGCGGGTGCCGCTCGGAAGTGATTTTTAAATACGGGTATGATTTATCGTCTTTCAGGCGGACATTGTATCTGGGGTCATACTTCTTAATTAAATTCATCTCCAGAATCAATGCTTCCATTTCGGATGTGGTTACAATATACTCAAAATCCTGAATCTCCTGAACCAGCCGCTGTGTCTTCCGATCATTTGCACCGGTAAAATAAGAGCGGACTCTGTTTCGGAGCTTTTTCGATTTTCCGACATAGATGACAGTACCATTTTTATCTTTCATCAGATAACAACCGGGCTGCGCCGGCAAAACGGCCAATTTTTCACTTAGTTGCTGGTTCATCTGCAAACTCATCCCCCGATAAAATTGTTCCAGATTACACAGAATCCCTTGCCCCACATAATGTGGCAAGGGATTCTGTCAACAATTCCGAATAATAGTATACACCTTAAGAGGCATGTTTGTTAATTAAATCAACCAGTGCTTCTTTTGGCTGGAAACCAACTACTTGATCGACGACTTTTCCGTCTTTGAAAAGCAGAAGTGTTGGTATGCTCATAACCCCGTATTTTCCGGCGGTTTCCTGATTTTCATCTACATCAAGTTTAACAATTTGCACTTTATCTTCCATTTCACCGTCTATTTCTTCCAGTACGGGTGCAATCATTTTGCATGGTCCGCACCATGGCGCCCAAAAATCAGCCAGCACTAGACCTTCAGCTGTTTCCTGGCCAAAATTTTGGTCAGTTACATGTTCAATTGCCATTATTATTTCCCTCCTCAATCACTAAACTATGGTTTTAAGTATACCATCGTTAGTATTTCCTCGCGAATACTTTGCTTATTCGTTCGACGAAAGACAGACGCATCCTGTTAGTATAAAAGGTCTGACCTAAAATTGATCAGACCTTTTAAAGGTTCTATACTTTCTGCTTGAGTTCTTCGGTCAGTTTTGGAATCACTTCAAATACATCGCCGACAATTCCATAATCCGCTACATTGAAGATATTAGCTTCCGGATCCTTGTTTATTGCAACAATTACTTTTGAGTTTGACATTCCGGCTAAGTGCTGGATAGCACCTGAAATCCCGACAGCAATATATAAATCAGGTGTTACTACTTTACCGGTCTGGCCGATCTGCAGGGAATAGTCACAGTATTCCGCATCACATGCACCACGCGATGCTCCTACTGCCCCTCCCAATACATCGGCAAGTTCATGCAAAGGTTCAAAGCCTTCTGCACTTTTTACACCGCGTCCGCCGGCAATAATAACATTTGCCTCGGATAAATCAACGCCTTCAGAAGCTTTGCGGATGACATCTTTAATGACTGTTTTGATGTCTTTTACATCAACATCTTTTGATGTTACATCACCGGAGCGTGACCCATCACGGTTCAATGCCGGGATATTGTTCGGGCGGATCGTTACAAACGTTAAGCCGCTTGTAATAACCTTTTTCTCAAATGCCTTTCCGGAATAAATCGGTCTGATAAATACAGCTTTATCACCATCATTTTCAATATCAGTCGCATCTGAAATTAGACCGGATTCAAGTTTTGCAGCAAGCTTAGGTGTCAAATCCTTGCCAATTGCAGTGTGGCCCATGACAATACCATCCGGTGATTCATCTTCAATAACTGCCATAATCGCCTGGGAATAGCCCTCAGAAGTATATGATTCCAAATCATCATGTTTTACCGTTACGACACGGTCTGCACCGTGATAGATAATTTCCTGTGCTGAATCACTCAGATCATCACTGCCGCACAAGACGCCGACAATCTCCGCACCGGAATCTATCTTTTTGGCAGCTGCGATTGCTTCAAATGTTACATTGCGCAATTCACCATCTCTTGCTTCGCCTATGATTAATAGTTTCATACTTTTTCCCTCTCCTCTCCGTTATGATTAAAGTACTTTTGCGTCATCTTTAAGCAGGGAGATCAATTCATTCACCTGATCATCAATCTCGCCTTCGAGAATACGTCCTGCTTCTTTTTCGGGAGGCAGGAATATTTCAACCGTTTCAGTTTTTGCTTCGACATCATCTTCGTCAAGATCCAAATCATCTATTTCCAGTTCTTCCAGCGGTTTTTTCTTTGCTTTCATGATTCCCGGAAGCGATGGATATCTTGGCTCGTTAAGACCTTGCTGACAAGTGACCAGCACCGGCAGGCTTGTTTCGATTTTCTCGACATCACCTTCAACATCTTTATCGATATTAGCTGTCTCGCCATCAATCTCAAGTGCCGTTATAGTCGTCACGTAGTTGATTCCCAGACTTTCAGCGAGTCTTGGACCGACCTGACCGCTTGCCTCATCGATGGCCACGTTTCCTCCCAGGATAAGGTCGGCTTCTTTATCTTCAAAATAGGCTTTTAGGATTTGTGCTGTAGTAAATTGATCCCCGTCCTCGACGTCATCTTCTGTGTTAATCAGGACAGCCTTATCCGCTCCCATGGCAAGAGCCGTACGCAACTGTTTTTCGGATTCTTCATCACCTGCAGTTACAACCGTCACTTCTCCGCCATGTTCGTCGCGCTGTTTAATCGCTTCTTCCACCGCATACTCATCGTATGGGTTGATAATGTATTCAGCACTTTCATCCTCAATTCGGCCGTCAGATACAACAATCTTTTCTTCCGTATCAAACGTTCTTTTAAGCAATACGTAGATGTTCATATTCGTTCCTCCTTGTCTCTATCAATCTATTTATCACGAAAGTCCGGTTTGCGCTTTTCAATAAAGGCCTGAATGCCTTCTGTCGCGTCTTCTGTCCCGAATACTTTCGCGAATGCTTTGGCTTCTTCCTGTAGACCTTTGGCAAACCGTTCCGATTTCGAATAAGGAATCAGCTCCATAACTGCTTCAATAGACAGTTTGCCTTTAACGGCAATTGACCGGGCAAGTTCAAAAGTCTTCTCAAACACTTCTTCATCCTGAACAGCCTGGTTTGCCAACCCTGATTCTTTTGCTTCTTTTCCTGTAATCGGCTGGCCCGTTAAAATCATTTCATATGCTTTTGCTGTTCCAACATATTGCGGCAGGCGCTGCGTACCGGCAAAACCAGGGATAATTCCCAGCGTCAGTTCAGGCAGACCAAGTTTGGCATTTTCACCGGCTATCCGAATGTGACAAGCCATGGCAAGTTCAAGGCCCCCTCCTAAAGCAGCACCGTGAATCGCAGCAATGACCGGTACCTTAAAGTGTTCAATTCTTTCGAACAGCTGATGTCCCTTTATGGATAAAGCCTCATAGTCAGAGTCATTTTGCAATGCCGTAAATTCTTTTATATCGGCTCCTGCAGAAAAGAACTTGCCTTCTCCATTCAGAACGACAGCTTTTACCGTGTTATCGGTTTCAATTTGGTCGAGCCTTTCACTTAAATCGTCTAACAGACCACTGGACAACGCGTTTGCCGGCGGACTTTGAATCGTCAGCACCGCTACGTTATTTTTTACTTCATAAGCGAATGTTGTCAAATCAATCCCCCCTTTTTATTTTTTTGCGGAAAGACCGTTAATGATGAATGCATGAACTTCCGGAGCTTCCCGGACGAGATCATACTTCTGTTCTTTCATGACCCAGTTTGTCACTATTTCATCCAGAGTGCCAAAAATCATCTGTCTGGCAAGCAGACTATTCAGATCATCCCGAAAAACGTTTTCCCTGGTCCCCTCTACGATTATATCATCAATAACGGTTAAATAGGGCTTTAAAATCTGATTAATTTTCAATCTGAGATCCGTATTGGACTGTCTTAATTCCAGCTGAGTCACAATGGCCAGATTATGATCTTCGGAAAGCTGGTGGAAATGCATTTCAATCAGCTTAAACAGTTTCTCCTCAGCATTACGCAATTTGCTGATGCCGAGGGCGATTTTTTCAATAAACTGACCCATTTTTTCCTCAAAAACAGATATTAGAATATCCTCTTTATTATTAAAATAGAGGTAAATGGTTCCGTCGGCAACACCTGCTTTTTTAGCAATTTTAGATACTTGTGAAGCATGGTACCCATTTTCTGCGATGACCTCCACGGCCGCCTCGATAATTTGGTTGTATTTTGGTTTTTTCTTTCGCATCTCTATCTCCTTAGCAAACACGTTACCACCAGAAAGTGAATGAATAATCATTCATGTTTAAGTTTATAAAATTAAAGTGAATCTGTCAATATACAGTTTGTTCAAAAGACCAATACAAAAGAGGGTAACTCACGTGTCAGACAGTCTCCTTATTTGCTTCTTTTTCTTCTTCGATCAGCTGACGCCGCAGAATTTTCCCGACGGCTGTTTTTGGCAATTCATCACGGAATTCGTATATTCTTGGCACCTTAAACGCTGCGAGATTGTTCCGGCAATAGGCATTTAATTCTTTTTCGTCCACTTCATGACCATCTTTAAGCACAACGTATGCTTTAACCGTTTCACCGCGATACGGATCCGGAATCCCTGCGACCACAGCCTCCTGGACTGCTTCATGTTCATATAATACTTCTTCCACTTCCCGCGGGTAAATATTAAACCCTCCGGCAATAATCACATTCTTTTTCCGGTCGGCCACGTAAAAATAGCCATCTTCATCCATATAGCCCATGTCGCCGGTAAATAACCAGCCATCTTTCAGGACGTTATCCGTCTCTTCCTGATTATTCCAGTAACCTTTCATAATCTGCGGTCCTTTGACGGCAATTTCACCGACCTCGCCTATAGCTGCTTCCTCCCCCGTTTCCGTGATGATTTTCGCATCAGTATCAGGCCAAGGTACACCAATACTGCCATTAATCCGCTTGCCCCATATGAAGTTTGCATGTGTAACCGGAGATGATTCGGTCAATCCATATCCTTCCACGACATTGCCATCGGTGACCTTCTCAAACTGTTCCTGCACCTCAACTGGTAATGGAGCAGATCCGCTTATACATGCATCAATTGATGACAGGTCATATTTTTTTAGATTCGGATGATTTAACAGACCGACATAAATCGTTGGGGCGCCCGGAAACATGGACGGTTTCTGTTTTTGAATTGTTTTAAGCACGTCCTCAGCATCAAATTTGGGCATCAGAATCATTTCATAGCCATACATAATAGACATATTCATAACGGTGGTCATCCCGTATACGTGAAAAAATGGCAGTACACCCAAAACTTTTTCACCGGGTTTTGATTTATATAACCACTTCTGACACATTTGGACGTTGGCAACCAAATTGTAATGGGTTAGCATAACACCTTTAGGATTCCCGGTTGTCCCGCCGGTATACTGCAGCAATGCCAAATCCTCCTTCGCATCAATATCGACCGGGGTATAATTTTCATGACCTTCATCCATTACTGCTTCCCAAATGTGTGTGTCCTCTGACTGCTCCACTTTCACAAGCATTTTATATTCTTTCTTCTGAATAAATGGGTATACAAGGTTTTTAGGAAAAGGCAAGTAATCCTTAATACCCGTTACAATCGTATGTTTCAGTGATGTACTCGCATGCACATTACTGACACGCGGAAGCAATATGTCCAGACAGATAATGAATGTTGCACCGGAATCGTTCAGCTGAAATTCCAGTTCCCTTTCTTTGTAAAGCGGGTTCGTTTGTACAACGATCCCCCCTGCAAGCAAAGCTCCATAATAACCTATGACCGCCTGTGGACTATTCGGAAGCATTATGGCGACCCTGTCTCCCTTTTCAAGCCCCAGTGACTGGAAGTACGCCGCCAGCTTTCTTGCCTCGGAATAGACATCTGCAAATGTCATTTCATTCCCCATAAAGTGAAGCGCTTTCTTATCCGGGAAACGTAGGGCCGAAGATGCCAGAAAAGAAGTAAGCGGCTGTTCATCATACGCGATGGTTGTCGGGATTTCATCAGGATAGTGGGTATGCCACCTTTTTTCTTCACCCATTGGAATTCCTCCTTTATTTGTATGATACTTTTATTATACCGATAAATAAGTATTTTTTGAAACTTTAATCACTTATTTTTCTAAATTTTTTTCTAAAGAAAATAGATAACCCCAACAACTATAAATACGACAGCTACGATAAACATCGCTTTTGTCAGTTTTTCCAGAAACAGTTTAATCTCCTCCAATACTTGCCCCGATAACGAATGATAAACCGACGGAAATAAGCATTGATATGAGTCCTACCGCCTTATTTCCTTTCCCGATTTCTTCATCAGTATTAATCGTTGGTGTCATGAATTCAAAGACGAAATAACCGAACAGAAGCAGGACGAACCCAAAAGCGCCCCACCCTATACTCTCAATCAGCGTGTCATTATGCTCGATGGAATACCGGAAAACCGTTGCGATACCAAATATTTTTCCTCCGGTTGCCATAGCCACCGCCAGATTGCCTTTTTTGATTTCCTGCCAGTTACGGTATGATGTAACAAATTCAAATATGGCCAAAAACACAATGGTACAAAGAATGACGACACTGTATCTTGCAGCGGTCTCAATGAAAATATTTTCCCAAAAAGCAGCCATTATTACTGAACTCCTTTTGCCAATTACTTTAATTCAAGAACTGTTACACCACTGCCGCCTTCACCTGCTGATCCCGGTCTGTCCGATGCAATGCGGGAGTGATTTTTTGCGAATTCCTTCACACCTTCGCGGAGCGCACCGGTTCCTTTTCCATGAATGATAAAAACTTTAGGATACCCGGCAAGCAATGCATCATCAATATATTTTTCCAAGTCCCCCATGGCATCCTCATAACGTTCACCGCGCAGATCCAGTTCTGTTTTGACATGGTAACTGGAACCCTTAACGGTGGCAAGCGGCGTTTCGGTTACAGGACTTTTGTGTTTAACGAGCTGTATCTCGTTGCGCTTCACTTGCACTTTCATGATACCAACCTGAATTAGATAGTCATTTTCATTTAATTTTTCAAGAACGGTGCCCTGCTGATTCGCAGACAGTAATTTGATTTCATCACCCGGTTTCAGTTCCTGTCCCTCATTAGGGTGTTCTTTCGGTTTATCCGATTTTTTAGCTGACAGGTCCGGTTGTGCTTCTTTAAACATTTTTCGGGCTTCAATCCATTCATGTTCTTTTAATTGTGCATCGGTTTTCATATGACGTATTTCATCAACAATCATTTCGGCTTCATCGCGAGCTTTTTGCAATGCCTTATCGGCTTTTTCTTCTGCTTTTTTATATAAGTCTTCCCGTTTATTTTCATATTGCTGCCACGCTTTTATGAGATCGTCGCGTAATTTTTCGCTTTCCTGCAAGGTGGTATGCGCTTGTTCATAATCGGCTTCAGCCTGACGCCGCGATTCTTCGAGCGAAGCAATCATATTCTCAACACTTTCAGAATTAACACCAACCTGATTTTTCGCTCGATCGATAACCGATTGATCAAGCCCAAGGCGTCCTGCTATATCAAAAGCGTTACTTCTGCCGGGTACACCAATCAATAATCGGTAAGTAGGGTGCAATGTTTCCACATCGAATTCAACTGATGCGTTGACAACATTGTCCCGGTTATAGCCATAAGCCTTCAATTCCGGATAGTGCGTAGTTGCCACAACCCGCGCACCGCGGGAAACAACATCATCCAGAATAGACATGGCAAGCGCAGCGCCTTCCTGAGGATCTGTTCCTGCACCTAGTTCATCGAACAGAACAAGGGATTTATGATCAATCGCGCTTAATATCGAAACTATATTGGTCATGTGCGAAGAGAATGTACTTAAATTCTGTTCGATCGACTGCTCATCACCGATATCGGCAAAAACATCATCAAAAACGGCCATGTCACAGCCATCAGCAGCGGGAATCTGTAGACCGGATTGGGCCATTAATGTAAACAGCCCAATCATTTTCAGTGTGACGGTTTTACCGCCTGTGTTTGGCCCGGTGATAACAATCGATGTGAAATCTCCGCCAAGGACTACATCATTGGAAACCACTTCATCTTCCGGGATTAACGGGTGGCGAGCCTGTTTGACGTTGATAATGCCATTGTCATTAATGGCAGGCATGGCAGCTTTCATTTCTTTTCCCAACTTCGCTCTTGCCGTAATAAAATCAATTTTCGCTAAAACGGAAATATTCTCGGTAAGAATCGCTTCGTCCTCAGCAATTTTTCCGCTCAATTCGCGAAGAATCCTTTCAATTTCCTGCTTTTCTTTCACTTTCGCTTCTTGAAGCTGATTATTCAAATCGACAATAGCTTTTGGTTCCATAAACAGTGTTGCGCCAGAGGCTGACTGATCGTGAACGATGCCGCCGATGGACCCGCGATACTCCTGTTTCACCGGGAGAACGTAACGGTCATTACGGATCGTGATAATAGCGTCTGATAACATCTTACTTTGTGATTTAGTATAACTGTCCAGCTTATCACGCACTCTGCTTTCATAGGTTCGAATGGAAGAACGGATACTCCGCAGTTTAACGGAAGCGCCATCCATCACATGGGCTCTGTCATCTATACAGCTGTTGATTTCTGTTTCCAGTCTGCGCAATGTCATGATTCGTCCGGCAAGCCCTTTTAAAATGGGCAAATTTTCTTCTGTCTTTTCCAAAAATTTCTTGGTCTGACGTCCGCCATATAGGGTGTTGGCAACGTCAAGACATTCTTCAGCTGTCAGAACACCGCCAATGGCACTCCGCTTAACGGAGGCGCGAATATCAGCTATCCCGCCCAACGGAACGACCATATTTAATCGCAGGATCTGACTTGCTTCATCAGTTTCGGCCTGCATTTCCCTTACTTCAGCTATATCCGCAGAAGGTTTTAGAAGTGAAGCCAGCTCTTTTCCAATCGAGGTCGCTGCCTGGCTGTTCAATTGCTCTGTTATCTTGTTGAATTCCAATGTTTTAAGTATTCGTTCGTTCATCAGGATTATCTCCTTCATACAATTCCAAGCACTCTTTGATTATCGTTTTTAAATTTTTATTAATTACTTGTACGATTCATAAAGTCCATAAGTTTCTGTTTGGACCAAGTATTTATAACTGTGTCTTTACTGATCCATCCCTTCCTTGCCGTTGCCACACCGTAATTCATATGATCAAGCATAGAGTAGTCATGGGCGTCTGTATTAATGGCAATCTTAACACCTTCTTCCTGTGCTTTCCGTGCCCATTCACTGGAAAGGTCGAGCCTGTTTGGATTAGCATTTATTTCCAATGCTGTATCAGTCTCTTTGGCTCGTTCAATCAACCGCGCGACATCGGCCCTGTAGCCCTGACGCCTTCCGATTAGTCTTCCGGTGGGATGGGCAACCAATGAAACATATGGATTTGCCAAAGCAGCATCCAGCCGATGCATGATTTTTTCCTGTGACTGATTAAAACTCGAGTGGATTGCACCAATCACAAAATCCATCTCTTTCAAAAACTTGTCGCTGAAATCCAGTGTTCCATCAGGCAGAATATCCATTTCAACACCGGCAAAAATGTGTATGTCATGATATTTTTCATTTAATTTAGCAATTTCATCACGCTGTTTTCGCAATCTCGTTTCATTTAACCCATTGGCGATGCGCAAATACTTGGAATGGTCTGTAATCGTAATATAATCGTATTTTTTCAAGCGTGCCTGGTTCACCATTTCTTCCAATGATTGACCGCCATCACTCCAGGTCGTATGCATATGCAAATCACCGCGGATATCTTTTAACTCAATTAAAGGCACCGGCTCGCGATATGCTTCCACTTCGCCGGTGTTTTCCCGTACCTCCGGCGGGATATAATGCAAGTCAAAGTGATCAAAAAATGCCTGCTCACTTTCAAATGTCAGTGTTTCACCAGTCTCCTCAACTTCAACACCGTATTCATTAATTTTTTCACCTTTTGATTTGGCGAGCTGCCTCATAGCGACATTATGATCCTTTGATCCTGTAAAATGATGCAATGTTGAGGCAAATTCAACCGGTTCAACAATTCGGAAGTCCACGTTTATGTCATAGACATCCTCCAGAGTTACCGATACTTTGGTTTCCCCCTGTGCAATCACTTCTTTTATTCTTTCCAGCTCAAGCAGCCGGTCACGAACCGCCGAAGGATTATCAGATGCAATGATAAAATCAATATCTTTAACCGTCTCCCGCATTCTTCTCAGGCTCCCGGCACGTGAATAGTCATCGATTTCCGCTATTGTCTCCAAGTAGTCTTCAATTTGTTCAGCCAGCGGCAGCATAGTAGCAATCGGCAAACGTTCGGGGCGTTCATTTGCTTCCTCCAGTGCCGTCAGAATTTTTTCAGCTGATTTCTTTCCAAAACCTTCAAGCTGCTCAACTTTTCCCTTTTCACATGCCTGCTTAAGTGAATCGGCGTCTGAGATATTAAGCTCCTGATACAGCTTGGCCAATTTTTTACCGCCAAGCCCAGGCAAATCCAGGAGCGGGATTAACCCTGCGGGGATTTCATATTCCAGCTGAGTCAGTGTTTCCGAAGATTCATTTTGGATATATTCCGTTATGACAGAAGCCGTTCCTTTGCCAATACCTTTAATCTTTGTGAAATCATCAATATCCGCAATCGAACGTTCATCCCGTTCCAGAGCTTGGGAAGCTTTCCGGTAAGCCGATATCTTGAAGGGATTTTCACCTTTCAGCTCTAAATAAACAGCTATTTTTTCGAGTAATTTAATAACATCTTTTTTATTCACAGCCATTATCAATCACCTGTTTCAATATTTTATAAAGCCCGCCTCAACACGAAAAAAGACCGATTCACACCTCAGACTATACTCATTGTACACAACATACAACAGTACTGCCCAATCCTTTGAATCAGCCTTGTCACATCAATCGGCGTTGATTAATTCATCCATCCCGGTTGACCATAGGGCCTTAATCTCATCCGATAAAAAGGGGGTATGCTCGATAATAAACAATGCCACAAATGAATCATTGATCCACGATTGGATTTCGGCCAATGGTGTCAGCGCCAATATATATAACACTATAAATAATATCAAATATACCTCGACAAAGCCTAAAATCGCTCCAAGTATTTTATTAAATGAATGCAAAATAGGCAATTCAGCGACAAAATCAAGCATGGAGGCGATTATCTGAAGAAGTACCTTCACGGCGAAAAAGATAATCGCAAACGCTATTGCACTGTAAAAAGTGCCCTCAAGGGGGATAGCTTGCAGGAAGTCGGCCCACGCACTGCTATCGTCCAATTCGGGATATGGTATCCATAATGCCAGTTGCGGTGCCAGTTCATCGTAATATAAAGCGGCAAGAATGAAAGCGGCAATAAATCCGATCAAGTGGAAAACCTGTAATATAAATCCGCGTTTTAAACCGATGAAAAAGCCAAAAATTAGTAATATGATTAAAACGAAATCTATCATCTGTTATTTATCCTCTTTCTTGTTTTGTGATCTCATCAATGCTGCATAATCTTCTTTTAATTTCATATAATCATTCATTGTGTTGACTGCGGTCAGCACAGCCAATTCCGCAGTTGTCAGCTGCTGATTCGCATCATGAATTTCCCGCATCTTCTGATCGACCTGACTGGCCACCAGATTGACATGGCTCGAATCTTCTTTTCCGACAATTGTATAATTCCTGTTGTATATCTCGACTGTTACTCGTGCTTTATCATTTTGTGCCACACGCGACATCCTCCTGTAGTTTTTCAGAAAACCTGCTTTTCTTCAGTTCGAAACAATAATACCATCATGTTTCTGACGTTTAAAATAGTCCATTATATAGTAACACAAAGACTGCAAATCAGGAAATCCAAAACAGATTATTGCCATTATAAGTCCTGATTTGCTATAGTTTATCTAGTTCATTGACTGGAGGGCGAGTATGCCACAACAAGTGTATAAGCTGTTGCCGGAAACAATTGAAACAATGAAAACATATTACATGAAAACCCTGCAATCACCCCCTCAGGGCGCTGTTTTCCGTGCTAAAACACCTAATGCAGTAATCACTGCCTATAAGTCCGGAAAAGTATTATTTCAAGGCAGTGATCCAGAAGCCGAGGCAGAAAAATGGGCTGACGGAAAACAGGCAAGCCCGAAAAAGCCGAAAAATAATGGAAAGAATAATTCATTTGCACCGCCGGAGACACTCTTAGCCGGCGGTCATATCGGATCGGACGAAGCAGGGACTGGTGATTATTTCGGCCCTATAACCACGGCGGCTGTTTTTGTAAAAAAAAACCAAATTGAATTGCTGAAAGAATTGGGGGTAAAAGATTCCAAAAATTTATCCGATGATTCGATCCGTCAAACAGCCCAAAATATTTTAACGCTTGATATCCCCTATTCACTTTTAGTGCTCCGAAATGAGAAGTATAATAAACTGCAAAAACGCGGGTGGTCGCAGGGAAAGATGAAAGCAATCCTCCATCATTACGCGATTACAAATGTCAAAAGCAAAATTGATTCTTCTGAAACGGAAGGTATATTAATTGATCAGTTCTGTGAACCGGCAGTCTATAAACGCCATATTGCATCCGAAAATGAACAGATGCACGATCGAATGTTCTTCATGACAAAGGCGGAAAGTTATTCCATTGCGGTAGCCGCAGCTTCCATTATCGCTAGGACGAGCTTTTTGAAAGAAATGGACCACCTGTCCAAAATAGCAGGGTTCACACTGCCTAAAGGCGCTTCGGGGAAAGTTGATCAGGCTGCTGCCCGCATCATCAAATCTAGAGGCCAGGAAGAACTGAACAACTATGCCAAAACACATTTTGCCAACACCAAGAAAGCTTTGAACCGCCAATAAAAAAGGAGCAAGCACCAACTCAGGATGCTTGCTTCTTTTACATTAAGTTCTTACATACGCGTTGAACTTCTCATTAACCGTACTGACAATCCTTTGGTAGGATTGCTCAACCTCATCATCTTTCAGTGTTTTTTCCGGATCCTGGTAATGCAAGCTATATGCAATTGATTTCTTGCCTTCAGGTAAGTTCTCTCCTTTATAGACATCAAAAACCTGTACATTCTTAACCAGCGGAGAACCAGTTTCTGCTATTGTTTCCTCAATATCACCCGCCTGAATGTCTTCATCAACAATGAAGGCGATATCTCTGGCAACTGACGGATATCTGGGAATTGGCCGGTAGCCGGGTGCATTGGTATAATCTGTCAGCACCGCCTCCATATCAATGTCAAACACATATGTTTCTTTAAGATCCATCGACTTTTCAAATGTCGGATGCACCTGCCCTAAAAATCCGACCACACGATGGTTTATTAAAATAGTGGCACAACGGCCAGGGTGCATATCAGGCAATTTGACCTTCTCAAAACTGACCGGAATATCCAAGTAGTCGAATAGACCCTCAACAATCCCTTTAACCAGATAAAAATCGACCTGCTTTTTCTCCTGCTGCCACGGATGGCTAACCCATATCCCGGTAAGCGCACCTGCTAAGCGCAGTTCTTCTTCCGGCTGGCGTGTTACCGTTTTTTCATCAGTAATAAAGATATTTCCGAGCTCATAATAATGAATGTCGCTTTGTGTACGAGCATGATTATGTGCCAATGATTTCAGCAATTCAGGCAAGATGCTTAACCGCAGATATTTATGATCCTCGCTCATTGGCATAGCGAGTTGAACAGGGATTGGATGCCTTTCATCCAATTCCGGACTGATCAGCCGCTCAACCATCTCATCATCAGTAAGTGAATAAGTGATTGTCTCCATCAGCCCCGCACTCTCCATGTAACTTTTAACCTCACGTTTTAATTGCTGTTTGTTCGTTAACCCCCCGGTTTGTGTAGCTCCTTCCGGAAGCGTGAACGGTAAATTATCATATCCATAAATACGGGCAACTTCCTCGAGCATATCCTCAAACATCGTAATATCCCCGCGCCTGGTCGGAACATGTACAATAAATTTGTCATTGTCCTGTTCAAATGAAAATTGAAGCTTAGTTAATACTGAACCAATATCACCTGCTGTAATCACTGCACCAAGCCGCTTATTTATTTCATCTGTTTCCATTTCCACCGTTCTTTCACTGCGGTCAAGTGCATCAAATGAAACGGGATCAGCTAGGATTGTTGCACCTGCATATTTTTCAAGTAAATGACAGGCGCGAAAACCGGCCTTTTCCACACGGTTTGGGTCGACTCCTTTTTCAAATCGCGTACTCGAATCACTGCGCAATCCTGTATTTCTGACTGCCGTTCTTACAGCGAACGGTGAAAAGTAGGCTGACTCAAGTAAAACAGTTGTCGTATCTTCATTTACTTCTGTATTTAAACCGCCCATCACACCAGCGAGTGCCACCGGTTCTTTGCCATTTGTAATCACAAGATTCTCATTGGACAATATTCTTTCTTCACCATCGAGTGTTATCATTTTTTCGTTTTGTCCTGCACGCCGGGTGACGACCTGATCAGAGCCAAACCGGTCATAATCAAACGCATGGAGCGGCTGGCCGTACTCGAGCAGCACATAGTTTGTAATATCTACCACATTATTGATCGGACGTATACCAGAAGCAATCAGTGCATTGCGCATCCATAAAGGGGCCGGCTTAATCTCAATATCCTTGGCAATGAAGGCACCATAATAAGGATTCAATTCCGGGTCTTCTACACTGACAGAAACGTAATCCGCTGCTTTTTCACCGGCAGAATGCAGCTCTTCATTTGGGAGTTTAACTTTCTGATTCAGAATGGCTGCTGTCTCGTAAGCAACACCGAGCATGCTCAAGGCATCTGCACGATTTGGCGTCAAATCGAATTCCAGCACAGCATCATTTAAATTCAGGAGCGGCTCGACGCTCTCACCGACCGTAACATCATCCGGGAAGACAAAAATCCCTTCAGCAATGTCTTTCGGTATATATCTCTCGTCAATCCCGAGTTCTTGCAGCGAACAAATCATACCGTTGGATTCAATACCACGCAGTTTGACTTTTTTAATCTTGAAGTTATTTGGCAGAACGGCACCGGGTTTGGCAACAATTACTTTTTGACCCTGTCTGACATTCGGCGCACCGCAAACAATCTGTAATCGTTTATCACCGGCATCAACCTGGCATAGGCTTAAATTATCAGCATTTGGATGTTGCTCGCATGATTCAACGTACCCGACAACAACATCACTGCTTTTTTCAGCAATATACTCAATGCCATCGACCTCAATACCTGTCTTCGTAATTTTTTCGGCCAGTTCCTCAGGGCTGATCGAACTGATGTCAACGTAGTTTTTCAGCCAGTTTAATGATACAAACATTACAATGCGCCTCCTTTTGCATGATGATACTGGGTAAGGAACCGTATATCATTCGCATAGAAATTGCGGATATCATCTATTCCGTACTTCAGCATGGCAATGCGATCCGGTCCCATGCCAAATGCAAACCCTGTATATTTTTCCGAATCGTACCCAGCCATTTCCAGTACGTTCGGGTGAACCATTCCGCCGCCAAGGATTTCAATCCAGCCGGAATGTTTACAGACGGAGCACCCTTCACCTTTACAGACTTTGCAGGAGATATCCATTTCAACTGAAGGTTCGGTGAACGGGAAAAAGCTTGGACGCAAACGTATTTCCCTGTCTTCCCCAAAAATACTTTTCGCAAATCGATTCAACGTTCCTTTTAAATCACTCATACGCACATTTTCATCAACGTACAGCCCTTCAATTTGTGTAAACTGATGGGAGTGAGTTGCATCGTCCGAATCACGGCGGTAGACTTTACCGGGACAGATCATTTTTACCGGCTGCATGCCGCCGTATTGTTGCATCGTCCTTGCCTGTACCGGTGATGTGTGGGTCCGGAGCAGCAAATCATTCGTGATATAAAATGTATCCTGCATATCACGAGCTGGATGACCTTTGGGCAGATTCAGCGCTTCGAAATTAAAATAATCCGTTTCCACCTCAGGACCTTCTCTCACCTCATATCCCATTCCAATAAATAAATCCTCAATTTCCTCAATAATACTGGTCAGCAAATGAGGGCCGCCGACCTGGACCGGACGACCGGGAAGCGTCACATCAATGGCCTCTTTTTCCAGTTTTTCTTCCATCGCTTTCTCTTCAAGTGTTTCTGTCTTTTCCTCGATTTCTTTTGTGATGGCTTCGCGTACTTTATTGGCAATCTCGCCGACTGCGGGTCTCTCCTCCTTGGACAATTTACCCATGCCGCGCAGTACACTTGTCAGGGATCCTTTCTTGCCCAGATAGGCTACCTTTATATCCTGAAGCTCTTTTAAATTTTCCGCTTCGGTGACTTTAGCAGTCGCTTCCTGGCGAATCATTTCAAGCTGCTCTTTCATAGATATACCTCCTTATGCATCTTTTCAATCAACTAAAAAAAGCCTTCATCCCACTAAGGGACGAAGGCTTTTTCGCGGTACCACCCTTGTTGACACAGCTGTTGTGTCCAACTTCCTCGTGATAACGGATCAAACATCCGGGGCACCTTTACTTATTTGAAGGTCCAAGTGCCAGCTCCAGAGTGAAATTGCAGCAAATGTACCAGCGGAGATGCTTTCAGTCCGTGACACCTCTTCCCTGTTCACTGTACAGAATATTACCGCACGTCTCTTTCCAAGCTTTTAAATGGCGCTAAATCAAATTTATTCTATTATAGAAAAATTACGGACAATATGCAACTATTCTTTATGAACCTCCTCTTTAATATGATACATTAATATTCCTGCTGCTACACTGACGTTCAAAGATTCCACCTGTCCGAATATCGGGATCTTAACGGTTTGATCCGCTGATTCGATGAGTTCGTTCCGGACACCTGCACCCTCATTGCCTACGATTAAAGCGTTCTTCTCACTTGTCTTCATCGCTTGAAATGAAACGGCGTCTGTAAGTGCTGAAGCAAACACAGTAAAACCGACACGCTGAAGTTCAGAAATTTTCTCCAGTAAATTCACCTGTAAAATGGGTAAATGAAATAAGGAACCTTGTGTTGCGCGGATAACCTTATCATTGTATAAGTCCACTGTGCCATCTCCAAGCATGACCATATCGACACCCGCTGCATCCGCCGTTCGAATAATCGTCCCCAAATTGCCCGGATCCTGGATGGAATCGATTAACAGCACTGTATCACCGGCAATTTCATTTGGTTCTTTTACCTTGACCACTGCAGCTATTCCCTGTGGTGTTTCAGTTCGGGTGATGTGCTGCAGCACCTTTCTGCTGACGGATACAGCAACAAAATGGTCATTCCACCCTGAATAATCAAGCCCGTCTTCCACAATAATTTCTGCGATTTCCCAGTTGCTATTATAGGCTTCTTCAACCAAATGAAAACCTTCGATCAAAAACATGCCAGATTGCCTGCGTCCTTTTCGCCTTTGCAGTTTCACCCATTCTTTGACTTTCTCATTTTGAAGTGATGTTATCATCATATATATTCATCCCGTTTCGACATTTTTTCCCGCAAATAAATGAAGTTTCACTTTATCCACTTAATCATACATATTTTATGCTTAACAGGTCAAACTAGCGTTAGTTTAATCAATCTGAAGAGGTGGTTTGATGGATCTTAATTTACGGAAAGCTATTCTGTCCAACATTGCTGAAAATGACCAGGAACAGTTAGAAGCTACGATCGCCGATGCCATTCAGGACGGTGAAGAAAAAATGCTGCCTGGCCTTGGAGTGCTCTTTGAACTCATTTGGAAGCAATCTGACGAGCAGGATAAGCAAGATATGGTTGAAGCATTGGAACAGGGTGTTAAACAAGCCAATCAGTAGCTGGGACAAAGGTTCAGAGCCTTTGTCCTATTTTTTTTCAGCAATTTCCAGCTTTTTTGGCCAAAATATTAAATAATGGTATATAATAGAACTATTGTATTAAGACAAGGTCTTCATAATACATATCATTTTATAAGGAGTCAGAAAGGAGTTTAACAGAATGGAAGAAAATGGACAAAACAAAAAGGGACTTTCCAAAAAAGTCATCGCTATTATTGTAGCGGCCGTTTTAATCGTGGGCGGCAGTGCAGCGGCATTTGTGCTTATAACCGGCTCACCGAAGGCAAAATATTTTAAAGCAGAAAAGAACACCGCAGAGTTTTTTGCAAACAAATTGGAGGAACGCTATCAGCCGGAATTTGACTGGGCAGAAAACACAATGGAAAACCCGATTGAAAACACGGTGGAATTATCTGCTCAATATAACGGTCCCCCAACCGGCGGCGGAATGGGAATGAGCCCGGAACAGGTGATTAATAATTCAACTTTAACAATGACTTCGCAATTAAATCAGGATGAAAATCAATTTGCAACCGACTTGCAAATAAACTTTGGCGGAGTTGAAATGAAAGATATTAAACTATTTATGGATGGCAACAATGCCTTCCTGCAGCTTCCTTTTCTCGAAGAAGTCCTGACAATTCAGGATAGCGATTTGAGCAAGTTGCTTCAAGAATCCGATCCGGCATTTGAAGGTGCAGAGATTGATTTTAAGGCATTGTTCAATCAAATGGATGGTATGCTGTCTGAAGAGGATAAGGAATATATAACAGATGAATATCTTATGATGGTGTACAATGAATTGCCCGATGACGCTTTTGATACAGAAAATGAAACGGTTACTGTCCAGGATGAATCAATTGATGCCGAAAAAATAACTTTCAGTCTTACAGAAGAACAATTTAAAGAATTAATCACAACTGTTTTAGAGAAGGCTAAAGATGATGATCGGTTGAAAGAAATCATTGAAAAACAAATAAGGAATCAATTTGGAATCTTTACATCAGGGTCACTCCCTGCTGAAATGGAGAATGAAGTAAGTACTGCTATGGAAGATTTCGAGAAATCGATTGATGAAGCTATAAATGGATTGGAAGATTTCCAGGTTCCTGATGGTTTGACATCAGTCATTTGGGTCAAGGACGATTTGATTGTTAAACGTGATTTTTCAATCGGTATGGCACCAAAAGATGAAGAAGTATCCACACTATCGATTACCGGCGGGCAAATGCTGAATGATTCGGAACAAAACCTGGCTTATGAATTTGCAGTGGATGATTCGTCAGCAACAGTCGATATCAATCTATCAAATAAAGATAATAACCTTAAAGATTCCATCACCATCGCCGGAGGAGATATCGAACTTTCTTACAGCGGTGAATCGACGCTCGAGGATGGAACAAGGGAATTTGAACGGACATTTTCATTTTCAACGCCTGAACCAAACGGATCCGGCAGCCTGAATTGGAGTGGGGAAGCAACTTATGAAAATGATCAAAAAACTGCAGATCATACAATTTCAGTAGGGTTGCCTGACCTGCCACAGGATATAGTCAGCCTGAATATCAAAAACGATGCCAAAACGATTAAAGAAGTTGAACAGCCTGATGATTCAAACGTGAAAAACCTTGGAGACATGTCTGCACAGGAATTGGAAATGTACTTTCAGACTGAAGTGGCTGGACAATTCCAGCAGTGGCTGATGGAGATTATGGGGGCTCCCGGCGGTGGTAACATGAACAGCTTTTAATTAAGGAAGTGCCGGTATGACTTTTGCAAAACACAACCTTCTGTTTATACAAAGCAATCTGAAGAAACTGCAGAGGAAGTGGCTATCACTTCCTCTGCTTTTACTGTTCCCTGTTTTACTTATCTCACTCATTGCTGTTATTGCGGTATCAATCTTCCTGCCCGAGGAAAGCGAACCGATTCATGTCGGATTAGTTGACCTCGACAAGTCACAGGAAACAGAAACAGTGATTAACTTAATTGAAGAATCATCAAAATTAGGCAGTTTTATTAAAATGGAAGCCCTGTCAGAGACTGAGGCAAATGAACGCATCAACGGACAATTAAGCGCATATGTCAGCTTTCCTGAAGGGTTTACTGAAAGTTTATACAGCGGTGATTCTGTCACCTTGAACATTACAGGCAATCCCGATAAACAAACGGAAAGTCATCTCGTCAAGGAATTGCTGGACAGCATTGCCAGACATATCCGTACATCCCAGGCGAATATTTTAACAGTAAATTATTACGCAAAACAATTATCCATTGACAGTGATACACGTCATGACATGCTGTTTCAGCAGTTTAACAACTTTCTTGTCTATACTGCAGGTAAAGACAAAATAGTGGATGAGGAACAGATAAGCAACGATGCCACAAGTTCTCCTGTGGACTATTATAGTCTCGCAGCCTGGTTTATGATTCTTACAATCTGGCTTCTAACGTTTTATTCATTTTTTACGAATGATGAGCAAGTGCGTATGCAAAACAGAATGCGGTTATATGGTGTAACGATTCTTCAGCAGCTGACAGCCAAAATCACAATAACGTTCATACTCACAAGCATTTTTGCCGGAATTGTCCTATATACATACACTTCGTTCATGGCAATTCCACTATACGGTGAAGATTATGGTCGAATCGTTCTGATAACAGGCTTGTACAGTTTAATTTACTTGATCATCCTTGCCATTCTGGAATTAATTTTCACAGGACAGAAACTACGGCTGCTTATCCAATCGTTGTTTACGCTGATTGTCTTGCTGGCAAGCGGTGCGATCATACCAACATTATACTTCCCGATGTATATGCAGAATTTGCTGCCATACTTTTTTGCAAGTGAAGGTTACCACTGGCTACAGGAAATTTTATTGAACAACAGGCTTTACGCAGATTATATACCGTTGACAATCATGCTGGCGGCCGCTGTTATGATGTTGCTCGGAACCTCCGCCTGGAAGGAGAGTGCCCGCTAATGAAACAGGTTATTGCAACACGCTTGATGCATTGGAAGAAACAGTGGATCGGCCTTGTGTTCTGGCTTTTGTTTCCGCTTATTGCCGCCCTCAGCGTTACAATGATTATCAATACACTGCAGGAAGATGCTAAAGTGCCTGTTGGTGTTGTACTGGAAGAGCAAACAGTTGCTGCGGAAGAATTAGTGGAAAAAATAGAAGCAGCTTCATTTATCAGGATGGAAGTGCTATCTGAGCAAGAAGCGCTGCACGATCTGGAGAAACACGAGATTGACAGTGTATTCGTGATTCACGAAAAATTTGAACAAAACATCAAGCAGAATAACCGGACCAGGCTAATCACCGGTTATCAATCTGATATGTCATTTGCCTACGTACCGGTCAAGGAAATGATTATCTCACATGTTCAGCAGGAAACCGGAAGAGCAAAAGCCGCATTCGCGGTCAAAAAGCTTGAAAAGCAATATAATGGGCAAGAAGAATGGACATTTGAAGAAATCACGGCTAAAAGCAAGGATATACAGCGGGAAGAGAACCTTCTTGATACGGCTTTGACGTTCAAGGGAACACCGGAAGCGGTAAATGATAACCCGCGCTTATTTCCGGTATGGGGCTTGTGGGGAATATTCAGCCTTCTGTCAACGCTGCTTGTGTTTGACTGGGTTATTAAAGAAAAACAATCGAAAGCTATTCAGCGCTTGGTATTTTCCCGCTGGTCACTAAAATCATATTTGCTGCAAAATCTTGTTCTATACACAGTTGTGATGTTCACCGTCGACCTGTTCACTGCCGGTTCATTGTATTTTATATTTGGAGAATGGATCAGCCCCATCAGTCTTTTTGTTTATCGGCTGTTAATCAGCACGGCAGCATTCTTGTTTGCTTGCCTTTTTAAGAAACCATTTTATTATTACACCATGTCGTTTGTACTTACCTTGGTTATTGGCATCAGTAGTGGCGCATTGCTTCCGTCAGCTATAGCAACGGATTGGGATTGGAATTGGTTTGATTTAATAAACCCGCTCGGTCCGGTACTATCGGAAAACTATCTCAGCTTTTGGCCGGCGGCTGTTGTGTTATCATTTGTATTGTGGCTTTTCAGAAAGGAGCAATATCATGCTTGACGTCCAGTCACTTTCAAAGACATATGATAAAAAGCAGATCTTGAACAACCTGTCGTTTTCCGTAAAACCCGGAGAAGTGATCGGGCTTGTCGGGGAAAATGGTGCAGGCAAATCAACATTGCTGCATATTCTAGCAACTTTATCCAAACCGACATCCGGTACTGTCATGCTAAATGATCAACCCTATCAATCCGGCATTAAGAAAATCCGTAAGCAAATAGGTTTTGTATCACAAGATATTGCTTTGTGGGAGGAATTCACTGTAAAAGAAAATATGATTTTTTTCGAAAGGCTTTCGTGGAACCGTAAAAACAACGAAAAACTCAGGCAGCTGTGCAATGACATGAAACTCAGCGAGTGGAACGAAACCGTCAACAATTTATCGGGAGGCATGAAGCGAAAGTTGAATATCGCTGTCAGCTTGATCCATGACCCTGACTTGCTTCTGCTGGATGAACCGACGGCAGGCATTGACCTGAAATCCCGTAAAGAAATCGGTTCTTATCTGTCCAATCTGGCACAAAAACAAGGTAAAATGATTATATACACGTCACACGATATGGATGAAATCATGCAGCTGTGTGATCGGATTTACTGTATTGGTGACGATCCCTTTTACCACAAACTGCTGGAATCTTACGGAAAAAACCCGATATTATTGTAGATGCTCTTTCATATTAATAATAGCATGCCGACAACTGGAGCCGGCATGCTATTATTGTGTTTTCCGTTCAGTTTATCATTAACCGAGTTTAATTTCTTTAACTTTATCAGCATCCAGTTTTTTTATCGTGGCAACGATCAATTTGACAGCATTCTCAAAGTCATCGCGATGCAAAATCGCAGCATGGGAGTGAATATATCGTGTTGCAATGGTGATTGACAGTGATGGAACACCGTCTGCCGTTAAGTGAATGGAACCGGAATCCGTTCCGCCGCCGGCAATGGATGCAAATTGATATGGGATGTTCTGCTCGTCTGCAGTATCAACAACCAAATCACGCACACCTTTGCTCGGAACCATAGATGCATCATAGATAATAATTTGTGGACCTTCTCCAAGTTTGCTGTCCGCTTCTTTATCAGATACGCCTGGCATGTCCCCGGCAATCCCCACATCAACACCGAAGCCAATATCCGGTTTAATGGCATGTGCTGACGTGCGCGCTCCGCGCAGGCCAACCTCTTCCTGAATGGTTCCAACACCATAGACAATGTTCGGATGCTTTTCGCTTTTCAGCTGTTTCAATACCTCAATTGCAATGGCACAGCCAATCCGGTTATCCCAGGCTTTGGCCATCAGCATTTTTTCGTTTTTCATCTGTGTGAATTCAAAGTACGGTACAATTGAATCACCTGGACGGACGCCGAAATCCTGCGCTTCCTTCTTACTGGAAGCACCAATATCGATAAACATATTTTTAATCTCGACAGGTTTTTTGCGTTCTTCGGCTGACAACACATGCGGCGGCTTCGAACCTATCAGACCGGTCACATCACCACGGGCTGTCATAACCGTTACCCGTTGTGCCAGCATGACCTGGTTCCACCAGCCACCGACTGTCTGAAAATAGACAAAGCCATTATCATCAATCCGTGTAACCATGAAGCCAACCTCGTCCAAATGACCGGCCACCATAATTTTAGGTCCATTTTCTTCACCGGTCTTTTTCGCAATCAGACTCCCCAGATTATCCTTAAAGACTTCATCAGCATGAGGGGCAATATATTTCTCCATAATCTCCCGTGGCTCCCTTTCATTACCCGGAATTCCACGTGCGTCTGTCAAGTCTTTAAGCATCGTATTCATTTCATCTAAATTTGCCATATGTATAAACCTCCTTCATTATCCTCTACCATTATAACGCCATTACTGTAAATGACAAAATTTTTTAAATTCCCGATTCTGTCAAACTGACATGCAGTGGGACAAAGCGCCTCACTGAATGAAGTTCCACTTTTCCACGTATAGTTATGGTCAATACCCCTCATTTTGACGCTCATAATTGATTTCATTCTTTTTTAAATAAGCATCTTTAACCCCTTGTGCATCAAACCCCAAGAGGGCACCAAGCTGTAGATAGCTTTCAAACAATTTATTGTAATTTTCCTCCGTAGGTTCACGATAAAATGCCGAACATAAATCATAAACACGGTTAAACTGCCCGCTCTCGTCCATTTTAGCCGGTTTTATTATTTCAGAAACATAACGGCAGCCCTTTTCCAGTCCCAGCGACAAAATAAAATGAATGCCATCGACATACTCCTCTAAAATAACCGATTGATCACTGCGTGGTTTGACACTCCAGAATTTAAAACACCTTGTCTCGTTAGCCAGTTCACCCAGCTCCACAAGTAAAGCCAAGTATTTCTCTTTAAACAAATCCCTGCCCGAGAGATCATGCTGGGCTTCAATATATGCATCCAGCTGTTTTTGCATCGTATATAATGACAACCATTCCATATTACTCTGCCCCATTTCACGTTGCGGATATGTACAACAACTCTAAAATATTTGCTTATAATTGTATCATGAAATCATCATATTCGTGAAACTTCCAGTGAATTTGAAACGTATATACATATTATCAAGTGTTACAAGGAGACAAGGGATATGATTGTTCTGTTATTTCGATTGCTTATACTGGTAGCCATTATTCTTATTGTCTATACGATTGTTCAATACTTCCGAAACCCTGATCGTAAATTGCAAATCGCCAAAGAAACTAATACGTTTTACATGGTGGATGACCCTGGTAATTCCAAAAAGAATATTCAATTTGTATATAAAAGCTGTTTGTTTGAGGGTGAAAAATATATTGACGCAACTGAAGACTCGTTTGAGGTCGTCGATATCCACATATTTGCCCGTAATGCCAATGAACTGGAGGGGATCACCCGGGATGATTTATATTTCATTGAAAAAGAATTTTTGATCCGCTATCCGCATGCTGCCATAACCTGGAAATATCCGATTAATAAACTGATACTGACAACGATTGATTAAGCGAACGTAAAAAATGCGCACCCCGGAGGATGCGCATTTTTTACGTGCTGACCTGGAAAAAATCATTCCATTTAATAATAATTTCTTTTCGTCTCAGAATGTAGATAAATGGCAGCATTGCTAATAACAAGATGAGGATATGGAGCGGAGACAAACTGGATATCCATTTGCCTGCTGATGTGTAAACAAATGCCAATGGGATGTTTGTCAAAATGGATGATCTCGTGTAATCCCTGAAGTCTGACGATATTTCAATCAGGCACAGGGACAACATATGGAAATGAATGAAAGGCACAAGTCTCAGCAGAGCAATTTGCGATGTTGTAAATTCGGAATTGTTCCCCATCAGCTTTTGCTTCAGGTTGACAAGTTTTGCGAAGGTGTTTGGCATCCAGCGAATAATCGCGTAAAAAATGAGGCTCGATAGCGTAATGCCGATCACGGAATACAATGTCCCGGCAACAGTTCCGAAAAGTACACCACCTGAAACACATATGAAAACAACCGGGAGAAAAAATAAAGGTCTTAATAAATGAAAACTGATGAATAAAATCGGTGCAAGCAATCCGCCTGTTTCAATAAAAACCATGATATAATGACCAGCCAGTTCCATGCCCTGCCTCCTTCCCCGGAACTTGCTTCATACGCCAGTACAAGTATATGACAATAGACGAGCCATTATGACATTATAATAAGGAAAACGAAAAAACGGCCTGAAGTATGATTAATACCGGAATTCCTATAACAAATGAACGATGCTTTGTTTTGTGGTGGAAGCTTCTCATGCCTGCCCATACCCCAAATGCACCGCCTAAAATAGCGAGTCCCCATAAGGTCCGTTCGGGTATGCGATAGGTTTCTTTTTTTGCTTTTTGCTTATCAATTCCCATGATCAGGAATGCAATTATATTGACACCAGTTATGTAAGTGATAATCATTTTTTGTTATCTCTCCTGCTACCCCAGTAAAGCTATTCGTTGGCAGTTTCTGTAAACTCATTTCTTCTTTTTCTTCTTTCTCTTTTTTGATTTTCGTTGTTTTGGTATTTTTAAAGTTCTCGATCTGCCAGGCAATTTTTTTCTTAGTCTCCCCATATACATTTCAGCAAAAGGGTAGAACGATTCCATGTTCTCAGGGATAATTTCCACATCCACACCTTTTTCACTCTGTACCATGTCGTCCACTTTACCAGCACTCTCTAATTCATCACGGGTTGGTAAAAATGGAATTTTCTCATCCGTTTCCAAATGAATAAGAAATAAATATTGTAATCCGGCGGCAAGTATTTCTCTCAAGTCCTCTGCTTTCATAGAATAATAGTCACTTGCATAAAGCAGCATTTGTTTGAAATGATAAGCAGACTTCTCATAATTGCCAACTTCCATAAACAGATGCCCCAATGTAAAGTGTGATTCCGTCTGCTTTGGATCTAAAGTTAAAGAATGCTCGAATACACTTGCCGCTATTTCAGGCCGGTCGCCTTTAAGATATAGATTTCCAAGCCTATTCCAAATAAAAGCATTTGCGGGTTCTTCGCGAAGTTTATGTAATAGATGTGTTTCAGCATCCGAACTGAGTATATGCGAAGTGCCATCATATATTTGATTTTTACCTGTTGTGACACTTTCTTCATCTAAATTTTCTGAATTGATTAATCTTAACGGTGCTAATTTAAATTCAGGTGGCATTTCCCAATTTCCTGCATCATTACAATGTTTGCATCGAAAATAACCTGTCGTTTGAATTCTATTAGCCGCATCTTTAACATTATTTTTAAGATCACTATTGACAACCATTAATCCAACATTGTATTTTCCCTTTCGCTGACAGCTATTGCATTTAATCATAAAAATATTTTCAGCATTTCGAGTACTGATTTTACTTTTGTCTTTATTGATTAATTTTGTGTACTTACCCGGCAACCAGGAAACAGTCGGTGATTCAGGAATTTCTGTTATATTCTTATTGGTCAATTGTTGTATTAACATAGGGTTTATTTGAGCACCTGGCACAATGGCAACCCCTTTCATAATTTAAAATATGTATTTATTTTACCATTAGTTTGGGGTTCTGTCACCGCAGGATCAAAGGACATGTCCACTGTCCTCAAACTGAAATAGGACAGATGACGTGTTTGTTCCTCCTATACACTAAAAGCCAAACCCGTAAAATGGGTTTGGCTTTTAATTACGTCATTATTTCAATGCTGCCTTAGCTTTGTCGGCTAATTGAGCAAATGCCTTCTCATCATTGACAGCAAGGTCTGACAGCATTTTACGGTTAACTTCAACACCAGCTTGCTTTAAGCCGTGCATCAATCTGCTGTATGAGATATCGTTCATGCGCGCTGCAGCGTTAATGCGGGCAATCCACAACCTGCGAAAGTCGCGTTTTTTCTGTCTGCGGTCACGATAGGCATATTGCCCGGACTTCATGACCTGCTGTTTTGCTATTTTGAATAATGAATGTTTTGAACCATAATAACCTTTGGCTAATTTCAATACGCGTTTACGGCGTTTGCGCGTAACTGTTCCACCTTTTACACGTGGCATAGTAATTCCCTCCTAATACAATTGAAAAATCGTTACATATTTAATACAATTCATCGGTTTCTTATTTATACGGAAGCATTGTTTTAATGCGTCTGAAATCACTTTTGGAAACGATAGCGGATTTACGCAGTTTACGCTTCTGTTTTTGTGATTTATTTGCGAACATATGGCTTGTGTACGCGTGTCCACGATTCAACTTTCCTGAACCTGTTTTGCGAAAACGTTTTTGTGAACCTTTATGGCTCTTCATTTTAGGCATATTGGTATCCTCCTTGTATCGTTAAATGCTTATTTTTCTTTGATTGGCGCAAGCATCATAAACATATTGCGGCCTTCCATTTTTGCCTTGGATTCAACGGTTGCCACATCTTTAGTTTCTTCTGCCAGACGGTCAAGAACTTCCCGGCCAAGGTCCTTATGCGTGATGGCACGACCGCGGAAACGGACAGAAGCTTTAACTTTATCGCCCTTACTTAAGAATTTTCGTGCATTCTTAAGTTTCGTGTTGAAATCATGTTCGCCAATTCCCGGAGTAAACCGCACTTCTTTTACGTTAATGACTTTCTGTTTTTTACGCGCTTCTTTTTCTTTCTTTTGCTGCTCATAGCGGTATTTACCATAGTTCATAATACGGCATACCGGTGGTTTAGCATTTGGTGCAACCAAAACTAAATCCAGTTCGCGCTTTTGAGCAATATCCAGCGCTTCATTGCGTGATTTAACTCCTAACTGATCCCCATTAGAATCGATCAGACGTACCTCGCGGGCACGGATTTTTTCATTGACGTTCATTTCTTTGCTAATTGCCAGCCACCTCCAAATTTTTTATTACGCTGATCCGTCATTGACAAGTGTTTCTATCACAAATAAAAAAGTGTCGGTACATACTGCACCCACACGTCTCCAATAATCACTATTGAAAAGTTCAGAACCAGCCGACTGCATAATCGCGTCGATCAGGTGAGAAGCGGGTGCTTCTACTTGTCTCAGATCATTTTGTTCAACTTTTACAGAATAGCATCTATTAAACCGTGTGTCAACAGTTCTCTGCCAGCCTGCAAAAGCTTCATTATCAGTTTATCATGATTGCGGCCAGAAGGGAAGCCCAGATGCCTTTAAGTGGTTAACAGGCCTAATCCGAATAAACCCCGGGTAAAGTTGCCTACCCGGGGAAAGCTGTTATTTTTTATTGAGTACTTTTTGATCGATTTCCTCTTTAATCAATGCTTTAAAGTCGTCAAAGCTTAATGTCTTGGACTCTTTTTCTCCGTAACGGCGGACGTTCACACTGCCCGTTCCCATTTCATTGTCGCCAAGCACCAAGGCGAATGGAACTTTTTGTGTCTGTGCTTCCCTGATTTTATAACCGATTTTTTCATCGCGTTCATCCACTTCGATTCGCATGCCCTCGAACCGTAATTTATCAGCAACCTCTTTCGCATAGTCAAGATGAGCATCCGCTGAAACAGGTATAACCTTTACTTGAACGGGTGCCAGCCAAGTCGGGAACGCACCTTTGTATTCTTCAATCAGGAATGCGACGAAACGTTCCATTGTCGAGACGACACCGCGGTGGATGACAACCGGACGATGTTCATTGCCGTCTTTACCGATATAGGTCAAGTCAAAGCGTTCTGGAAAATGGAAGTCCATCTGAACAGTGGACAGTGTTTCGTCTTTTCCTAAGGCTGTTTGTACCTGCACGTCTAATTTCGGCCCGTAAAAGGCAGCTTCTCCCACGGCTTCAACATACTCAACATCCATTTCTTCCATCGTTTCTTTCAGCATGGCCTGTGCTTTTTCCCACATCGCATCATTATCCACATATTTTTCCTTATCTTCCGGGTCACGGTATGATAGACGGAAATAATAGTCTTCAATTCCAAAATCTTTATACACCTTTTGAACAAGTTCCACAACCCTGATAAATTCTTCTTTCAACTGATCCGGTCGGGCGAATATATGCGCGTCATTCAGGGTCATCGCGCGGACACGCTGCAACCCTGCCAGTGCACCTGACATTTCATGGCGGTGCATAGTTCCCAGTTCAGCGATTCTGACCGGCAAATTACGGTAGCTGTATAATTGATTTTTGTACACCATCATATGATGTGGACAGTTCATCGGACGGAGCACCAAATCTTCATTGTCCATTTCCATTATCGGGAACATGTCATCCTGGTAGTGATCCCAGTGACCGCTTGTTTTATACAGGTCGACACTGCCCAAAACAGGTGTGTAGACATGGTCATAACCGAGACGTTCTTCAAGATCAACAATATAACGTTCAATAATACGGCGTATGGTCGCCCCTTTCGGCAGCCACAACGGCAAACCCTGGCCCACTTTTTGTGAAACAGTAAAGATATCCAGTTCCTTACCCAGCTTACGGTGATCCCGTTCTTTCCGCTCTTCAAGAATGCGCAGGTGCTCATCAAGCTGGCCTTGCTTTTCAAAAGCTGTCCCGTAAATGCGCTGCAGCTGCTTATTATTGCTGTCACCGCGCCAATATGCCCCGGATACACTCAGCAATTTAAATGCTTTGATTTTGTTTGTCGATGGAACATGGACCCCACGGCACAGGTCGAAAAATTCTCCTTGTTTGTAAATTGTCACCTGTTCATCTTCCGGGATATCGTCAATTAATTCAAGTTTCAGATCATCGCCGATTTCCCGGAACATCTCTTTCGCTTTTTCGCGGGCAACCACCATACGTTCAATTTCAAGATTTTCATCAATAATGCGTTTCATTTCTTTTTCTATTTTTGTGAGGTCTTCAGCTGACAGGGCATGATCCAAATCCATATCATAATAGTAGCCTTCTTCAATAACCGGGCCTACGCCGAATTTCACATTATCAAACAATCGGGTAACCGCCTGTGCCAGTAAATGGGCTGTTGAGTGGCGCATAATCTCAATGCCTTCCTGATTTTTATACGTAATGATCTCAATCGCTCCGCCGTGAGGAAGCTCGCGTCTTAGATCAAATAAATTGCCATCGACCTTAACTGCAAGTGCCTGTTTTTTTAGCCCAGGTGAAATCGAACCTGCAATATCTTCGCCGGTTGTCCCCTGGGGAAACGATTTATTCGCTCCATCAGGAAATGTAATTGTAATATCTTTCATATTTATCGCTCCTTTGTTGAATCATCTAATTGGGAAATCCTCAAATTTTAAGCCATTTTTCCTAAATTTTGCCGTTCTTTAAACCTCGCAGTTGATCTATACTGCGACACAAACCAGAAGTTAGCGAGAATCTCTAACCACGCAGCTGGAATATACTCGCTTTCCGTGGGCTTACCACGAGCCTCCTCGCTCACAAAGACCGCTCGCCGTGGGATCTCTTAGGCTCGCTGTCCCACAGGAGGCTCACCAGCCGCCCGCGGAAAGCGGCGTGTATTTCCGGAGCGGTAGAAGACGCACTAACTTATACCTTAATTTATGTCGCAGTTTATGGATTTTGTGTCAAAAACAACCGTTTTAAATGTAAGGTGTTCGTTTTTTGAGTCAATGATGAGTATAACGGGGTTTTTTTGAATAAGGGGGAAGACACTTTTGAAAATTAGTGAAGTCCAGACAAAAAAGACATCCAAACCATTGGAAAAAGCATTTAAAACAGCCTTGAGAGAAGTCACCGAAATTGAAGTAATTGATGTGATGATTCGTCTGGAAAATGGCGATACCGGGAATGGTTCAGCTGCGTCCACATGGCAGATTACCGGTGAGTCACTGCCCAGTATCCATGCTGCTATTGACGGACCGATTAAAGACGTTATACTAAATCGTGATATCGAAGAATTGGAAGATATTTTGACAAAAGTGGAGAAAAACTGTATTGGCAATACAAGTGCTAAAGCTGCGGTTGATATTGCCTTGCATGATGCTTATTGTAAGCTGTTTGGAGTGCCGCTGCACCAATATCTGGGCGGTGGTTCAGTGTTTCCTGAAACAGATATGACCATTGGCCTGGACCGTCCGGAAATTATGCAAAAGGATGCAAAAGAACGTGTGGGCCAAGGGTTTAATGTGCTGAAAATTAAAGTTGGAAACGACGAACAAATGGACATCAGCCGCATAGAAAAGATTCGTGAGGTTGTTGGCGAAGAGGCGACATTACGCTTGGATGCCAATCAGGGATGGGATCGTAAACAGGCAGTTCAAATCATCAGGCACCTTGAGAAAAAGAGAGGTATTGAACTGGTTGAGCAGCCAGTTCCGGCTCATGATTTTGAGGGATTAAAATATATCCGTGAGCGTGTTGACATACCAATTATGGCAGATGAAAGCCTCTTTTCTCCGTTCGATGCGTTTAGGCTGATCAAAATGGAAGCTGTTGACTTACTGAATATTAAGTTGATGAAAAGCGGCGGGATTCGACGGGCGAGACAAATTGCCGATACAGCACAGAGTGCAGGAATTGAGTGCATGATTGGCAGTATGATGGAATCCAGCGTGTCTGTAGCTGCAGCTGCTCATCTCGCTTATGCGCACTGCAACATTACATATTATGATCTTGATGCAGTATTATGGTTAAAAGAACAACCTGAAAAAGGCGGCATCACATGGCACGGCGCAACGGCTGAGCTGTCCAATAAGCCTGGGCTTGGATTCACCTGACTTTTCCGAAAATATTTAACTGACATAACGGGAATACTGTCTAAAACGAGCAAAATAAATTCATACAAAGGTGATTCCACAATGAATGTCAGAATTGAATTATCTTACATCACACCCAAAGGCACAGAAACTTCCTTCAGTTCCGATGAAATGCGGACGGCCAAAGCACTTCTGTTAGCTGAAGATTTGGAAAAAACCGCCCGGGCAAAAGAGATAATGTTCGTGGATAAATATGAGAACAAATGGACGTTGAAAGAAATGAAGAAACAGATGGAGGCTATTAAAACTGAGCCACATGAGGTGACGGTTTATTTTGACGGCGGTTTTGATCTGACCACCAGAAACTCCGGTCTGGGTTGTGTCATCTATTATGAACAGAACGGGAAATCCTGGCGCCAGCGTAAAAATGCTCTCGTCGAGGAACTGGAAACCAATAATGAAGCCGAATATGCGGCGCTTCATCTGGCCGTACAGGAACTGGAATTAATGGGTGTCCACCATCTGACAGTTACGTTTACCGGTGATTCGCAAGTTGTTATCAATCAGCTGAAAGGTGAATGGCCGTGCTATGAAGCAAAATTAAACCATTGGGCTGACAGAATTGAAAACGACTTTGACAGACTGGGCATTGATCCGGAATATGAACTTGTTTCCAGGAAAAATAATCAGGAAGCGGACCGGCTGGCATCACAGGGGTTAAAGGGTGTTGATGTAACAAGCACGAGCGAGGTTTAGTGTTTATTTCAATGGTATAGCGAAGATCGCGCGATAAAAGCAGATTTCGCGCGGCAACTCTATTATTTCGCGCGACCGTCCGCCCAAATCGCGCGATAAAAGGAGATTTCGCGCGATAAGCCACCAAAATCGCGCGATCGCTGTATGACCAGCGTCAAGCAAATTGACAGAAGTCTATTTCCGCTATATAATAATGTGCGTGACAGGATAAAAATATATCCGTTTTGAAGACGGGAGAGGTTCTTAGCCCAACCCTCTATAAAAAACTAAGGACAGATGATTGCGATTTCTAAACCATGTGCCTTAGGCCGTGGTTTTTTTATTTGTCAAATGATAGATGGGAGGTTTTTTGCGATGACAGAACGGCGTGATGATTTACAAGATTTAAATCAACTGGGCAATCAGGGAACGAGTTACCAGTTTGATTATACACCTGAATTGCTCGAGGCAATTGATAACCTGCATCCTGACAGGGACTATTTTGTCAAATTCAACTGTCCGGAATTTACGACATTGTGTCCAAAAACCGGACAGCCGGATTTTGCAACGGTCTATATCAGTTACATACCAGACCAAAAAATAGTTGAAAGCAAATCGCTGAAACTATATTTGTTCAGTTTCCGGAATCATGGGGATTTTCATGAAGACTGCATCAATATTATCATGAACGATCTGATCGATTTGCTGGATCCGCGATATATAGAGGTATGGGGAAAATTCACGCCACGCGGCGGTATATCCATTGATCCGTACTGTAACTATGGAAAACCGGATACTAAGTATGAACAAATAGCCGATCATCGTCTGATGAATCATGATCTGTATCCTGAAAAAGTTGATAATCGCTAATAGAGGGTTAGCTATGAATCCTTTCCTTTAGGTTGATAGGGAGGGAATTGGATGTTTGTTTATTTAAATGCATTATTTGTCGGCTTGTTACTGCTATCGAATGTATTGGGTGTAAAACTGTTCAGCATCGGGGGAATCGTGCTGCCCGGGACGGTCATTGTGTATGTTGTCACCTATGTGATTACGGATGTAATTGGTGAAGCCTACGGGAAAGATGCTGCAAGGAAGACGGTACAGGCAGGCTTTTTGACACAGGTGATCGCTCTTTTCTTTATTGTTATCGTCATTAAATTACCGCCGGCACCGGATTTTGGTCTGCAGCCGGAATTTGCAGCGGTTTTGGGCGGTAGCTTCAGAGTGACGCTGGCAAGTCTGTTGTCATATATTGTCAGTCAAAACCTTGACGTGAGCATTTTCCACCGTCTGAGATCGAGGCATGGGGAATCGAAGCTTTGGCTGCGAAACAATTTGTCAACGCTGACCAGCCAGCTCACTGATACGGTTATTTTTATTACAGTCGCTTTTTGGGGGATCGTCCCATTCAGTGTGTTACTGGGAATGCTTGTCTCCCAATATTTCTTTAAACTTGCTGTTGCACTAATAGACACACCTATTGTTTATTTGCTGGTGAAATTTGCAAGATAGATTTTATACTAAAAAACCCCGGAACAATTGGTGCGCCGGGGTTTTAAGATGCTTAACCTGAAGCTTTCAGTGCAGCTTGCTTGATATTTTCAACTTTTTCAACCCAGTCGAATGGATCCTGGATTTTGCCGTATTGGATGCCAGTCAGTGTGTCATACAGACGCTTGGCAATAGCTCCGGTTTTTCCCTTATTGATTTCAAGGTGTTTTTCGCCGCGAACCAACTCGCCGATTGGTGAAATGACAGCAGCTGTGCCGGCACCGAATGCTTCTTCCAGTTTGCCGTCTTTGTGCGCCTGGATTACTTCGTCCATTGAGAGTTTTCTTTCTTCAACCGGGACATTCCAATACTTCAGCAGCTGGATAACGGAATTACGGGTAACACCTTCCAGAATACTGCCATTCAGAGCGGGTGTCACAACTTTGCCGTCAATTTTGAAAAAGACATTCATGCTGCCGACTTCCTCAATATACTTGCGCTCAACACCGTCGAGCCACAACACCTGAGCGATGCCTTCTGCCGCCATTTCCTGCGCTTTAAGACTCGCTGCATAGTTTCCGCCGGTTTTTGCTTCACCGGTTCCGCCTTTGACGGTACGGACATAATCGTGTTCGACTGCAATTTTGACCGGATTGATGCCTTCTTTGTAATAAGCGCCGACCGGCGATAGGATAATAATAAATTTATAATGACTTGATGGTGCCACACCGAGAAAAGCCTCGGTTGAAATAATGAACGGCCGGATATACAGGGATGTTCCTTCTGCTTCAGGTATCCAGTCTTTTTCCAGTCCAACGAGCTGTTTGAGCGCCTTCAATGCAAATGCCTCATCAATCGGCGGGATGCAAAGCCTGCTGTTGGAATGGTTCATCCGGCTGAAATTCCGCTGCGGCCGGAATAATTGGGCATCCCCGTCTGAAGTGAGATACGCCTTCATTCCTTCAAACACTGATTGACCATAATGGAAAACCATTGCCGATGGATCGACATTCAATGGCTCATAAGGCACAATGCGCGGATCATGCCAGCCTTTGTCATCCGTGTAGTCCATCAAAAACATATGGTCTGTGAAAATTCTTCCAAACTCCAATTGGTCTGATTTGGGTTTTTCCTTGCCTGAAGAACAGATTTCGGTTCGGATTCCTTGTTGTTCTTCCTCCATGTCGCCATCCCCTTGTGTAAAAAGTTGTATACAATCATAGGATAAATTTCGTGCAAAAGCAAGCCCAAAAATTTATTTATTGGATATTGTAACAATGTTTTAAAAATTGGACTTTTCCTGTCAGGATGCTTGTGCTACAATCAATAGTTATCTGAATATTAATCCATTACATCTGGGAGGGGAAACCATGAAAACATTAGGAAAGATCAGTGATTTTGCGGGAAATACGTTTGCTGTCTGGGTGGTTTTATTTGCCGCTTTAAGTTTAATTTTTCCGGGAGGTTTTGCGTGGATTGCACCGCATGTATCGCTGCTTCTGGGAATTATTATGTTTGGTATGGGACTGACGCTGACGCTTGATGATTTTAAAGGCGTGCTCAAAGCGCCGATCAGTGTTCTCATTGCTGTTGTTTTACAATATACAGTAATGCCGCTAGTAGCGTTTGGTCTTGCGGTGATTTTTCAGCTTCCGGCGGAGATTGCAGCCGGTGTGATTCTGGTCGGCTGCTGCCCGGGTGGAACAGCTTCAAATGTTATGACATTTTTGGCAAAAGGAAATACAGCCCTGTCCGTATCAGTGACAGCCGTTTCGACTGTACTGGCGCCGATTTTGACACCCGCACTGACACTGCTTTTTGCCAGTCAATGGCTTCCGGTATCTGCGGCTGATATGTTCATATCGATTGTGCAAATTGTACTGATCCCGATTGTCTTGGGCATCATTGTCCGTTTGTTGTTCAGCAGACAAGTTGATAAAAGTATCCAAGCATTGCCGCTTGTTTCTGTTGTCGGAATTGTGGCTGTGGCGTCTGCTGTTGTGGCGGTTAACCGAGAGGATATCCTTACGACCGGACTGCTGATTTTTTCCGTTGTGATCTTACATAACGTGCTTGGTCTTGCGGTTGGCTATCTGTTTGGCAAACTGTTCAAATTTGATTTTGCTGATCAAAAAGCTGTCTCAATCGAGGTCGGTATGCAGAATTCAGGGCTTGGATCCGCATTGGCGCTTGCCCACTTTTCACCAATTGCTGCTGTTCCGAGTGCTTTGTTCAGTGTTTGGCACAATATTTCCGGCCCGGTTCTGGCCACCTGGTGGGGCAAACGGACTGCTGATTTGCATCATAAAGCAGACTGAGGTAAAGCATTCAAGCGTGAGCTGTATCAAATCAATCGAGCAGTGCATGAAATCAATCGAATACACATGGGATTCGATCGAGTCGCTCTTAAAATCGATCGGGCTGTAACTGATAGCAACCGAGAGCCGGTACGACTTTCTTGTGCATCACACATATTTCAGTTATAAATATCACGAAATTTAACAAAAAGATTGAACGATTAGAATATTAGGCATATAATTATTCGAAAAAGGAAGGTGGTCTGCAGGATGGAAAAAGATTTACGCATCAAAAGTCAAGTTTTCAGTGATGATGTAATGCGGGCACCTAACCGAGCCATGCTGAGAGCGGTTGGTGTAACGGATGAAGATTTTAAAAAGCCGATGGTCGGTATTGCCAGCACATGGAGTGAGGTAACGCCGTGCAATATTCATATCGATGATTTGGCTGTCAGTGCAAAGAAAGGGGCAAGAGAAGCGGGCGCGACACCGCTTATTTTCAATACGATTACCGTTTCGGACGGTATTTCGATGGGGACGCAGGGAATGCGCTATTCGCTGCCAAGCCGTGATTTGATTGCCGATTCAATAGAAACGGTTGTCGGGGCGGAAAGTCTGGATGGTTTTGTTGCCATCGGAGCTTGTGACAAAAATATTCCGGGATGCATGATTGCGATTGCCAATTCCGATGTGCCGGCTATTTTTGTCTATGGGGGTACGATTGCGCCGGGATCGCATAATGGCAAGGATATCGATCTTGTGTCAGTGTTTGAGGGCGTCGGCAAACATAATAATGGCGATATCGATGATCAGGAGCTCAAGAATATCGAGTGCAAAGCATGTCCCGGTGCCGGTGCATGTGGCGGGATGTATACCGCTAACACTATGGCCTCAGCGGTAGAAGCGATGGGGATGAGCCTGCCGGGCAGTTCGTCAAATCCTGCCGAGTCTGAAGAAAAAGCAGCGGATTGTGATGCTGCCGGTGAAGCGGTGTACAAGCTGCTGGAAAAAGGCATTTATCCAAAAGATATCATGACGAAAAAAGCGTTTGAGAATGCGATGACGGTTGTCATGGCGCTTGGCGGCTCGACAAATGCCATTCTGCATCTTCTGGGAATGGCGCATGCTGTCGAGGTGGATATCACGATTGACGATTTTAACCGGATTCAGGAAAAAGTGCCGCATCTGGCTGACCTGAAGCCGAGCGGCCAATATGTTATGCAGGATCTGCACCGTTCCGGCGGGGTTCAGGCTGTCATGAAGCTGCTTCATGAAGCCGGCTACCTGCATGGGGATTGTCTGACCGTAACGGGCAAAACAATTGCAGAGAATCTGGCGGAAGCACCATCCCTGACAGAAGACCAAAAAGTGATTGCACCGCTTGATCATCCGAAACGTGCAGACGGACCGCTGATTGTCCTGAAAGGCAATCTGGCACCACGGGGGGCGGTTGCAAAAGTGTCAGGCGTCAAAGTAAAACGGCATACCGGACCTGCGCGTGTATTTAATACCGAACAGGAAGCGACCGATGCTGTCAGACAAAATAAAATCCAGGAAGGCGATGTGCTGGTTATCCGCTATGTCGGACCAAAAGGAGGTCCCGGTATGCCTGAGATGCTTTCGGTTTCCAGTCTGCTGGTCGGAAAAGGCATGGGTGAAAAAGTTGCCCTTCTTACTGACGGGCGTTTTTCCGGCGGGACCCACGGGCTTGTCGTCGGGCATATCGCACCGGAAGCGCAGGATGGCGGCCCGATTGCCTTTTTGGAAGAAGGCGATAATGTCACGATTGATTCTGAAAAAAAGGAAATAACCGCCGACGTGTCCGAGGACGAGCTCAAACAGCGCAAGCAGGATTGGAGTGCGCCGCCGCTTTATAAAAAGGGTGTTCTGGGCAAATATGCGCATAACGTGTCCTGTTCATCAAAAGGTGCCGTGACAGATTTCCTGGATGCTGATTAAAATGGGATAGAGAAAGAAAACTTCGGGATCCGCATTATGAGGATTTCGAAGTTTTTTAATGCCCAATTTTGCTGTGTAACAAAATTGAAATATTTCAGCATATTCTCTGACACGCCGTCATTGTAAGCGTATACAATTGTTCGGACTTATCAAAAACATCAAAAAAGTTTTGCAAAAGCTGTTGACCAATTCGAAAAATCGGTATATGATTATCGGCAATATTAATTTTAACTTTTCAAAGTTCACGAAAAATTAACCAATGAAATTTATAAATAAAAACGCGATGACGGGAAAAAAGGAACATGCCGCATGCATTCACAGAGATCCGGGGATGCTGGAAGCCCGGAAGTGCATATTGTTCCGACATCTTCTCTGAGTGCTTTGTTGAAAGGGAAACCCATTAGACTTGGCCAGGTGCAGGCTCATGCACCTGTTATCAAATCAGCTGATCTTAATCAGCTGGCAAGATAGCATTTGCGAAGATGCTATGAAAATGGGTGGTACCGTGGAAAGATGACTCTTTTCTCCCCAGTAATTCTGTGACAGTGCAGTTTTGTGTGGGAAGAAAAGGGTCTTTTTTTATCGCTGAGTAAAAACTTTGGCAGCCCCTTGCAGCAGGGAAAAAGCCTTAAGTTTTTTAACAAAAATACTAAAGGAGGCGAGCAGCAGTGAACGTTAAAGCTGAGCAGGAATTAAAACAAGTGGAAAAAAAGGTGACCAAGGTGACCGGTGCTGACTTACTGATTCAGACTTTGACAGCTGTCAATGTGGATACTGTATTCGGTTATCCGGGCGGGGCGGTACTGCCGATTTATGATGCGTTATACCGCAGTGATGCACCGTTCAAGCATGTGCTGACGCGCCATGAGCAGGGCGCGGTTCACGCAGCAGAGGGCTATGCACGGGTTACCGGAAAGCCCGGAGTAGTCCTGGCAACATCGGGACCCGGAGCAACCAATCTGATTACCGGCATTACGGATGCCATGATGGACTCGTTGCCGATGGTTGTATTTACCGGCCAGGTTGCCAGCAATGTTATTGGAACCGATGCATTTCAGGAATCCGATGTGATGGGGATTACGACGCCTGTTACGAAATACAACTATCAGGTCCGGGATTTGAAGGAGCTTCCGCGGGTCATTAAAGAAGCGTTCCATATCGCGTCGACAGGGCGGCCGGGGCCGGTTGTTGTGGATATCCCCAAAGATATTTCATCAGGGGTATCAGACGTCAGCATTGAGCCTGGCGATGACTGCTACTTGCCTGGCTATCAGCCGAACAAAAAGCCGAATCCGCTGCAAATCGTTAAACTGGCAGAAGCGGTCAGCCGGGCCAAAAAGCCGCTGGTTCTGTCAGGTGCAGGCGTGGTATTTGCCGAAGCATCAGAAGAACTGAAGGCATTTGCGGAAAAACACAAACTCCCGGTCGTCAATACACTGCTTGGTCTGGGGGGATTTCCGGGAACTCATGAATTATCGCTGGGAATGGGCGGCATGCACGGTTGCTACGGAGCCAATCAAGGAATCTATGATTGTGATTTGCTTATCAACATCGGGGCGCGGTTTGATGACCGGCTGACCGGTAACCTGAAACACTTCGCTCCGAATGCGAAAGTAGCGCATGTTGATATCGATCCGGCAGAAATCGGCAAAAACGTTGAAACGGAAATACCGGTTGTCGCTGATGCCAAAGAAGCGCTGGATGCATTGCTCAAAACGGAGATATCAGCCAGTGATCACGATGAGTGGCTCGACACACTCTGCCAAAATCAGACGGATTACCCTTATTGGTACGATCGCTCGGAAACATATATTTCGCCGCAATGGCTGACCGAGCAAATTTACGAGATTTCGGATGGCGAAGCGATTGTCACAACAGACGTCGGACAGCACCAGATGTGGGCGGCACAATATTATCCGTTTGCCAATCCAAACAAGTGGGTTACCTCGGGCGGACTCGGAACAATGGGATTCGGCTTCCCGGCTGCAGTTGGCGCGCAGCTTGGCGCACCGAATGAACTGGTAGTAGCGCTCGTCGGTGACGGTGGCTTCCAGATGACAGCACAGGAACTGTCGGTCATTAAAGAAAGACAGCTGCCGGTTAAGATTGTAATCGTGAATAATCAGTCGCTTGGCATGGTGCGGCAATGGCAGGAAAGCTTTTACGATAAGCGGTATTCCGAATCAATTTTCCCGGAGAATCCGGACTTCGTCAAACTGGCTGAATGCTATGGCATCCGCGGAATGAAGGCTGAGAACGAATCAGAATTAACAGACGTTTTAACTGAAGCCTTTAACTATAACGGCCCTGTTGTGGTTGATTGTCACGTCGTTCAGGAAGAATGTGTCTACCCGATGATCGCACCCGGCAAAGGCCTGCATGAAATGATAGGGGTGACACGATGAGACGGATAATCACAGCCGATGTTCAGAATCAGAGCGGAGTTCTTAACCGGATCACCGGGATGCTGCATAAACGGCAATTCAATATCGAAAGCATTACAGTCGGCAAATCAGAGCGGGACGGAATCTCAAAAATGACATTTGTTGTCGAAATCAGTGATGATCAGAAGATGGAGCAGCTGACAAAACAGCTGAACAAACAAATCGATGTATTGAAAGTGAAAGATATAACGGATAAGGCAATCGTTGCACGCGAACTCGCGCTGATTAAAGTTGGCAGTAGCGGTCAGCAGCGAGCAGAAATTCAGGGAGTCATCAATCCATTCCGTGCATCCGTGATTGATGTCAGCCGCGATAGCCTGACGATTCAAGTGACGGGGAAACCGGATAAAATCGAGGCTCTGATCGCCTTGTTAAGACCATATGGCATCAAAGAGATGGCACGGACGGGAATGACAGCATTCCTGAGAGGTTATCAGCCGCAGCAAGTTACAGAAATGAATTCACATTTAGTTTAAAAAGGATGTTCAAAAAGCCCGGTAACAATGGCATATCGAATTTTCTTGTTATCCATCTTTTTGAACACGCACTTAATCATAAAATTCAGGAGGATGATGAACATGTCAAAAGTACTCTACGAAAAGGATATCCAGAAAGAAGTATTGCAGGCGAAAAAAATTACAGTTGTAGGTTATGGCTCACAAGGTCATGCCCATGCACTTAATTTGCGGGAAAGCGGCTATGATGTTGTTGTCGGTCTGAGACCAGGCAAATCCCAGCAAAAAGCCGAAGATGACGGGTTCGAGGTGTTACCGGTCGCCGAAGCCGTCAAACAGTCAGAAGTAGTCATGGTGCTGCTTCCGGATGAACATCAGACAACGGTTTATGAGGAAAGCATTAAACCAAATCTTGATGCTGGCAATGCGATTGCATTTGCGCATGGGTTCAATGTTCATTTTTCACAAATTGTCCCGCCGAGCGATGTCGATGTATTCATGGTTGCGCCAAAAGGGCCCGGACATCTGGTGCGCCGCACATACGAAGAAGGCGGCGGTGTTCCGTCATTATACGCGGTTTACCAGGATGTCACCGGAAATGCTAAAGAAGTAGCTCTTGCCTATGCGCAGGGGATCGGTTCAGCAAGGGCCGGCGTTTTGGAAACGAGCTTCCAGGAAGAAACGGAAACCGACTTGTTCGGTGAGCAGGCCGTCTTGTGCGGCGGGCTGTCCAGCCTTGTGAAAGCCGGGTTTGAAACCTTGACAGATGCCGGATATCAGCCTGAAGTGGCATACTTCGAATGTCTGCATGAAGTGAAGCTGATTGTTGATTTGATGTATGAAGGCGGTCTTGAAAACATGCGCTATTCCGTATCAGACACTGCTCAGTGGGGCGACTTTGTTTCCGGCGAACGTGTCATTAATGACGAAACGAAAGAACGTATGAAAGAAGTCTTGAATGACGTGCAATCAGGTGCATTTGCTAAAGGATGGATTCTCGAGAATCAGGCAAACCGCCCAGAATTCAATGCTATCAATGCACGGGAAAATAATCATCAGATTGAACGAGTCGGAAGGGAGCTTCGCGAGTTAATGCCTTTTGTCAAACAGCCGCTGCAATCCAAACAAAAAGAAAAACAAAAGGATGTGAAGGCACATGCCACAAATTAAAATTTTCGACACAACATTGCGGGACGGGGAGCAATCACCCGGTGTCAACCTGAATAAGCCGGAAAAACTGGAAATCGCCAAACAGCTGGAAAAAATGGGTGTTGACCGGATGGAGGCAGGCTTCCCTGCTTCCTCCAAAGGCGATTTTGAGGCAGTAAAGGAAATCGCCAAAATGATTAAAAACACATCAGTTACAGGTCTGGCACGAACAGTCAAATCAGACATTGATACTGCCTGGGAAGCACTGAAGTATGCTGAAGAACCGCGTCTTCACCTGTTTGTGGCAACTTCGCCGATTCACATGACCTATAAATTGAAACAGTCACCTGAGCAAGTATTGGAAAACGCCGTCAGCATGGTGAGCTACGCAAGGGAAAAATTTCCGCAAGTGGAATGGTCGGCAGAAGATGCATCCAGATCGGATTTAACCTTTTTGGCTCAGATCATTGAGAAAGTGATTGATGCCGGAGCGACCGTCATTAATCTTCCGGATACGGTCGGGTACACGACACCGGCAGAATATGGCGCCATGTTCCGCTACATCAGGGAAAATGTTCCGAATATTGATAAAGTGGAGCTCTCATGTCATTGTCATAATGATTTGGGCTTGGCTGTCGCCAACTCAATTGCCGCGGTAGAAAATGGCGTGACACAGGTGGAAGGAACGATTAATGGCATCGGGGAGCGGGCCGGCAACGCATCACTCGAGGAAGTTGCTGTCGCATTGCGCGTCCGTGCAGATTATTATCCGTACACCACCGGACTTAAACTTGATGAAACGAAACGCACAAGTGACCTGATTGCAAAATTGTCCGGCATGCATGTGCAGGCGAACAAAGCTATTGTTGGACGGAACGCCTTCCAGCATGAAGCGGGCATTCATCAGGATGGCGTCTTAAAGAACAAAGAAACGTATGAAATCATGACGCCGGAAATGGTCGGTGTTAAAGCCGATACGCTGTTCCTTGGGAAACATTCCGGACGTCATGCATTCAAAGACAGGGTCAATGAGCTTGGGGTTAATCTTTCAGAAGAAAAACTGACTGAAGCCTTCAAGATGTTCAAGCAGCTGACCGATCGTAAAAGAGAAGTAACCGATGATGACCTGTATACGATTTTGATGGAAATTCAGACCGATACGTCAGCGGTTAATAAATATCAGCTGGAAATGTTCCAGGTACAGTATGGAACATCCAATATTCCGACAGCCACTGTTTCCCTGACAGCACCGGATGGCAAGACCGTCCAGACCGCACAGACGGGACAGGGAAGTGTCGAGGCGTTATACAAGACATTGGACGCATTGATTAAGGAAGACCTGCAGCTGACCGACTATCAGCTTAACTCTGTCGGCCGCGGGCAGGATGCACTTGCTGAATCGCACGTACAGCTGATTGTCAATGGCGAAACGATGAACGGCAGAGGCACAGCTCAGGACGTTCTGCAGGCTTCAGTCAACGCATTTTTAAACGCCGTCAACCGCTATATCATCCATCAGAATACGTCGAAAGAAGAACCGGTCGTAAATAAATAGAGTTAGTTAATGTATTTCATATATAGCTTTAATTGATGAATTGCTTTTAGCAGTTGACATATACGAAGGATCCAGCGGAAAAAAGGCATCGGTGAAATCCCGGAGAAGCTCATCAGCCACCCTAAGGTGCGCGAAGTGTATGTCAGCTGTGGCAAGACGAAAGAGCCATTAAATAAAGGAGGGGAAGTAAATGAATAAACACATTGTTTTGCTTCCGGGAGATGGAGTTGGAAAAGAAATCATGAATTCGGCCAAACAAGTCCTGAGGGCAGTTGCCAGTGAATTTGGCCATAGCTTTACACTTCAGCAGCAAGAAATCGGCGGTACGGCCATCGACCAATTCGATACACCGCTGCCGGAAGCTACTGTTGAGGCGTGTCAGGAGGCTGATGCCATTTTACTCGGTGCTGTCGGCGGTGAAAAATGGGATGAATTGCCTGCTGAGAAACGGCCGGAAAAAGGCTTGCTGGGGATCCGCAAAGAACTCGGGCTGTTCGCTAATCTTCGTCCGATTAAAGGATTTCCATCATTGCTGCATGCTTCCCCGCTGAAAGAGCATATCATTGATGGCAGTGATATTTTAATTATTCGTGAGCTGACGGGAGGGCTTTACTTCGGCAAACCAAGCGAACGGCAGGATAACGGAGATGCGGTTGTTGATACACTTTATTATCGCCGGGATGAAATGGAACGGATCATTGATAAGGCTTTCCAGAGTGCCCGCTTGCGGTACAATCATCTGACTTCCGTTGATAAAGCAAATGTTCTGGAATCAAGTCGGATGTGGCGTGAAATCGTCAATGAAAAAAGCAAAGAATATCCTGATGTTGTGGTTGAACATGAGTTGGTTGACGCGGCTGCCATGAAACTGATCACTCAGCCGAATCAATTTGATGTAATGGTAACAGAGAACATGTTTGGTGATATTTTAAGCGACGAGGCATCGGTCTTGACGGGATCACTGGGCATGCTGCCATCTGCGAGTGTCCGCTCTGACGGTGTCGGTTTATATGAACCGGTTCACGGCTCAGCACCCGACATTGCCGGCCAGGGGATTGCCAATCCGTTAGGCACAATACTCTCGGTAGCATTAATGCTGCGTCACTCATTCCAGATGGAAGAAGAAGCCTCGGCTGTTGAGCGGGCGGTACGGGAATGTTTAGAGCAACGCTTTTATACAGCTGATTTGAATATCGCAAATGGCCAGCTCGTCAGTACGGAGCAAATGACAGAAGCAGTTTTGGATAATCTGACGGTCAAGAGTGTTTCCGACAGTATCTGCAGCATGTATGTCTAATAGAGGGTGTTCAAAAAGTCCGGTAACAATGACACATCGAATTTCTTCGTTGGCTTGTTTCTCCACGGCTCATGTATCTAAATGCATACATTCCGCTCCTTGGAAAAGAAAACCACTTTTCCTGCGTGCGAGGTAGCTCAGTAAAGCTTACCTTGTGCTCGAAACGACGCTGCCTTGAATTTCTCGGTCTTTGTTATCCTCCTTTTTGAACTTGTACTAATATGGAGGTGAAAAAATGGGAAAACCGGAAACGATTGTTGAAAAGGTTTGGAAAAACCATCTGGTTCATGAAGAGCCGGAAAAACCGGATTTAATGTATATTGATTTGCATCTGGTTCATGAAGTGACGTCACCGCAAGCGTTTGAAGGACTTCGCTTGAATAGTCGAAAGGTCAGGCGCCCCGATCTGACGTTTGCCACAATGGATCATAACGTCCCGACGCAAAACCGGGATGTCATTGAAGACCAGATTTCCAAAAAGCAAATGGATACACTGAAGAAAAACTGTAAAGACTTTGGTATTACTCTCGCCGATATGTTTCATCCCGACCAGGGAATTGTCCACGTAATCGGTCCGCAGCTGGGATTGACACAGCCGGGTAAAACGATTGTGTGCGGTGACAGTCATACGTCGACGCACGGAGCTTTCGGCGCGTTGGCATTTGGGATCGGAACGAGTGAAGTTGAACACGTTCTGGCCACACAGACGCTGTGGCAAAAGCCGCCGAAAACATTGAATGTCCATGTGGAAGGCGATCTCGGAACAGGTGTGACAGCCAAAGATCTGATTCTGGCGATCATCTCGAAATTCGGCGTCCGCTTCGGTTCCGGCTATGTGATGGAATATACGGGTGAAGCAATTCGGAATTTATCGATGGAAGGGCGAATGACCGTCTGTAACATGTCGATTGAAGCCGGTGCACGCGCCGGGTTGATCAGTCCGGATGAGACAACGGTGGAATTTTTGCGGGATAAACCGAATGTGCCACAAGGTGAAGCGTTCGATGAAAAAGCCCGCGAATGGCTGGCGCTGGCAACGGACGAAGGTGCCGAGTACGATGAGACGGTAACCATCAAGGCCGAGGAAATCGAACCGCAAGTATCATGGGGCACAAACCCCGGCATGTCTGTGCCGGTCAGCGGAAGCACACCGGAAGCCGACACATCTGATAATCATGATGAAGTGGCCCGGGCTTTGGAATACATGGGGCTTGATGAAAATCAGCCAATCGAGTCGATTAAAATTGATCATGTGTTCATTGGTTCCTGCACTAACTCGCGCATTACAGATTTGCGCAAAGCGGCTAAGGTTGTTGAAGGACATCAGGTTAATGACAACGTCAGGGCAATAGTAGTTCCCGGATCATTCGGAACAAAGCTTCAGGCGGAAAAAGAAGGTCTTGATGGCATTTTTAAAGAAGCCGGTTTCGAATGGCGTGAAGCCGGGTGCAGCATGTGTCTGGCTATGAATGACGATGTGGTGCCTCCCGGCGGTCGCTGTGCATCAACGTCCAACCGGAACTTTGAAGGCAGGCAGGGCAATGGCGCCCGCACGCATCTGGTCAGTCCGGAAATGGCAGCAGCTGCAGCTATTGAAGGGCACTTTGTCGATGTCCGCCAGTTCGCAGCAAACGTATACTCCTAGGAGGTGTGGAGCATGGAAGCGATTCGGGAGCATGAAGGGTTAGTAGTTCCGTTAGACCGGGCGAATGTCGATACGGATCAGATTATCCCAAAGCAATTTTTGAAACGGATTGAACGGACCGGGTTTGGTCAGTTTCTTTTCTACAACTGGCGATTCGATGACGATGGGAACAAGCACGGTGATTTTGTACTGAACCAGCCGGCCTACCAGGGAGGATCAATTCTTCTGGCTGGCGAGAATTTCGGCTGCGGTTCCTCGAGGGAGCATGCCCCATGGTCGCTTCTGGATTATGGTTTCCGCGTTATCATTGCCCCAAGTTTTGCGGATATTTTTTATAACAATGCATTGAAAAATGGCATCATCCCGGTTCAAATGGATGGGGAACAGGTTCATCAATGGATGAAACAGGCGGAAGCGAATAAATTCGTATTGGCTGTGGATTTGGAAAGGCAGATCATTCGCAGCAATGAGCAGGAAGTCCATTTTGATATACCCGCATATCATAAAGAAAATCTGCTTCATGGACTGGATGATATTGCTCTCACGCTGCAGCACGAGGCTAAGATTACGACGTTTGAAAACGCAGCGGAAGCATAAGGAATAATGGAAAACAATAGATATATAACGAAGGAGTGTGAAGGAATTGGGAATTGCTTAACTGGTGACCTCGTTGCCGAAGCCAGAAATCGCTTGGCAACGGTCGCTCACCGGACACCAATAATGAGATCAGCGACGACAGATGCGCTAGTTGGAAAACATGTTTATTTTAAGATGGAAAACCAGCAGAAAACTGGGTCATTCAAGTTCAGAGGTGCAAGTTTTAAACTGATGCAGCTCTCAGATGAACAATTGCAAAAAGGTGTGCTTGCCGCATCAGCCGGAAATCATGCTCAAGGGGTAGCAAATGCTGCTGCGAAATTGAATGCCCGGGCAACCATTTTTATGCCGGAAAAAACACCGATGGCCAAGGTCAACGCAACACGTGCTTACGGGGCAGAGGTTGTTCTGACTGGAGAATCATTTCAGGAAGCCTATGATGCTTCAATGAAACGACAAATGCAAACGGGTGCGGAATACATTCATCCGTTTGATGACTATGATATCATGGCCGGTCAGGGCACAATCGCAATGGAAATGCTGCAGCAGGAGGACCGGCTTGATACAATTCTGGTACCTGTCGGGGGCGGCGGTCTGATCAGCGGTATCGCTGCTGCTGTGAAGCATGTGAATCCGCGTATCAAGGTGATTGGTGTTCAATCAGCTGGTGCGTCTGCCATGTATCAAAGCTATTATAACAACCGCACAAAGCGTCTTGACCGTGTATCAACGATTGCAGACGGGATTGCTGTTAAGCAGCCCGGCGAACGGACGCTGCCGGTCATTAATCAATATGTTGATGATATTGTCACTGTCACTGATGAAGAGATAGCGTCTGCAATCGTTTATATGCTCGAGCGCAACAAAACGTTGCTGGAAGGTGCCGGTGCTGCTGCTCTGGCTGCATTGTTCTCGCAAGATATCGGTTCAAAGCACTGCGGAACAATTGTCAGCGGCGGCAATATGGATATTAGCACATTGCCGATGATCCAGCAGCTTGCAAATAAGCTGCACCAATCAGCGTAAATACACCAATAAATAAAACCTGCACTCGGGAGCAGGTTTTATTTATTATATCAGAAAGTATAAATTTTTGGCTTTATGAATGCTTTATCAAAAATTGCCACGTCCGGCTCCAGCACCCAGCGACTAGCGTGACTTCCTTCACCTCCGTCCGATAAGTCAACAGCGAATCACTTACGTTCATCGTGTTTCCTTTATCTCCTGCGGCCAGTGGGGCAGATCGGCTAAAACCGCCGCGATGCGCGGCAACGCCGACCCACCTGCGACGCGCAGGCGCAGTCCGTACGTCGCTAAACGGGCGCTTGCGCCTTTGTTCTTGGAAACTGCCTATAACGCTACATGTAAAGCTATGAAACAAAAGAGCGAGATCCCCAGCCAGATATGAATCTTTCGCCTTCTGGCAGTGGAACGGATAAGCCGCATCCAGCCGCTGATGACCATTGCTATCAGTACGGTTTCTGCCAGCAGACCGCTTAATAGTTTTATGTTTTGCCAGTTGAAACCAAACAAATTGATAACCAGAATAGTATGTATAATGATCAGGATAAGTGATGTTGTGCCGATCCACCGGTGATATGGCACGATTTTTTTCGATAGATTGGCGGGTTTTACTTTTGTCATTCGATTTTCGGTGTTTCGGATTGTTGAAAAAATAGCATGACGGGTCCAATTAAAGAGAAAGAGCAGCATTCCCAGCGCACCGAATACGATATGTAAAGGGATGCTGCCTCTTTCAATGATTTGCCACAGACCCATTCCCAGTAAGAGCAGATTGAAATAAAACCATTTACCCATAATATCCTCCGTAATGTGCTCCTGAGCGAACGTTTAGCGGGTCGATTATATCATAATTGGACTGGTGTGGTTGTGGTGAATATCACTCGCTTCTGCCATACTTGGGGAACTGACAAGACGTGTCCTGACTATAATCCCTATAGAGGTTGTTCAAATAGTCGGGTAAAAATGAACACTGAACTTCTTTGTTGGCTTGTTTCTCCGCGGCTCATGTATATAAAACATACATTCCGCTGCTCGAAACTGCGCCACCTCAAACACCTTGGTCTTTATTATCCTCACTATCCTCTTTTTGAATACGCACTTATAGGATCAATTTTTTTAAGAAACTGCTTATAAAAAAGAAGGGGCTGGGACATAACTAAAACGTTTAACATAAAAGACGAATGATAACCGGGATATTTAAGTGAAATGTATGGGTAAATCTTAACCACCGCTGCGGAAAAATGCTTCGCTTTCCGGGGGCGGCAGATGAGCCTCCTCGTGCTGTCGCACTTCGGGGCCTCATCTGGCCTATGCTCCCCCCAGGGGTCTCCGCATTTTTCCTTCGCTGGTTTAAATGAAAACGAATTATACTATAAAAAGAAAAATCCGAACTGATTCAAAATCTAATTGAAGAATTTTAAATCATCGTTCGGATTTTTCTTTGATTCATTACTTTTGTCTCCGCCTCTGGAGAAAATTAAATGGAGCATATCGGGCTCGAACCGATGACCTCATCGCTGCCAGCGATGCGCTCTCCCAACTGAGCTAATGCCCCGATGAGTCCGATATTAATTATAGACATTTTTCGAGATAATTTCAAGGGGGATTTTTATTTCGATTCAATTAAATGGACAAAGGTTATAAAAAATATTGTATGATTATACCAGCGAAACCATCCTATTTTCGAATATGGTTGGCCACTCTTTTGCATGTGTAAAATTTGTTGCACAATTCGTGTTAAATAATAATCCCGTACCACTTGATGTGATACGGGTTTTTTCCTTTTGGTTCAGCGTCAATAAGTTTGGATTGGTGCATCTCAGCGTGTTTCCAATGTGTATTTGTCTTGCGGGGCCTCTTTGATAAAGGGAGATGGTTCACTGCCGGTGATCATCATCAATTCATGCATGGCCCTTGTACATGCTGTATAGAAAAGGGTTCTGTTTGATTCGGAAGCATATTGCATTTCAGATGCATCAGGGATAATAACGGTGTCTACTTCAATCCCTTTAGCCAAATAAACAGGGAGCACCAGCAGTCCCTTTTGAAAGGAATATGTTTCTTCGTCAATTTGTTTTAATGTTAATTTATCTTTTAGCAAGTTAAAGATCATGTCGCTTTCGTGCGATGTTTTGCAAATGATCCCTATTGTTTGATGACCGTTTTCTTTCAGATCATTCGCGCATGTGATGATTGTTTCAGCCAAATCAGCCTGGCGATTGAGCCGGATTAGTTTCGGTACGCTTCCTTTCCGATTAAATGGCTCAATCGCTTCTCCTTCTGGGGCAAAGTGTTTTGTGAATTCAACAATTTGCTGTGTTGACCGGTAGCTTTTGGTCAGAGTGATTTTTTCATAGGTTTCCTGCTGTTTCCCTAACATAAGCGGATTTTTCTTTGCCGTATACGTGTATATCGCCTGGTTGATATCCCCTAGTAAGGTCATTCTGGCATACGGAAATAAATGTTGTATATAGGCAAACTGGAAGGCAGTATAATCCTGCGCTTCATCGATAACCAGATGACGTACTGCCCGATCATAATGATCACCTGTTAATAGACCCTGAAAATATAAATAGGGTGCAGCATCTTCCCATGTTACTAATTTGGATGATAAATTTGCAGCTGTCTGTTCACATATTTCTTCCCAATCATCAGGTGTTTCTTCCGGAGTCCATTCAGAAAATAATATTTGATAGGTGGCAAACACATTCACAAATTCAAAGCGTCTTATTTTCTTTTTAATGTTTGAAAAGGCTCTTTTAACGATTTCTCTACGAAGGATATCTTCCTCGATGCTGGACTCATTCTCACCATAGTCTGTCCAGCTTTGTGATTCATAAAAAGCCTTTAGATATTCTTCCTTATCCAACAACTCAATTTTTTCCATCACCCAATCCTTGTTTTTCTCATGTTTCTGTTGCTGACGTATTTTCTTTAGCAACCACTTGGAAACAAGTTCCATTTTGTTCGGTATCGCGATTCCATCGTCCAGGGAATAAAAATAATCACTTATTTGCTTTTTAGAAATAAGTATTTGTTTCTGAAATGCTACGTTTTTGAACTGGATATCCTGTTTATTTAAGTATGACATAAATGTATCGATCAGGTACTTAAATTCCAGACTGGATTTAAACTCAATATTTTTCATTCGAATCGCATATTCCCCGTCTATAGATCCAGTCAATAGATATTCCATTTGTTCAAAAGGGGACTCAATTTTAAGTTTATTTCCAATTCCTGATTTTAAATAATCCAAAAATGTTGATTGTCTTACATTCGTTTCGCCAAGTTCAGGAAGTACATTGGCGATATAACTCGTAAATAGAGGGTTCGGTGATAAAAGTACAATATTATTCGCATTTAATATGTCGCGATATTGATACATTAAGTAGGCAATACGCTGCAATGCTGCAGATGTTTTCCCGCTCCCGGCAACGCCTTGTACAACTAATATCTTATTACCTTTATTGCGAATGATTTTATTTTGTTCTTCCTGAATGGTGGCCACGATGCTTTTCATTTTTGTACTGGCATTATTCCCCAATGCCTGCTGCAACAGGCGATCGCCAATCGTAACCCCGGTGTCAAACATTCCTTTGATTACACCTTGTTTGATGATGAACTGCCTTTTGAGGGAAATGTCGCCCGTTATTGTACCTTCGACTGTTTCATATGCAGCTTCCCCAGGCGAATAGTCATAGTAAAGGCTGGATATAGGTGCACGCCAATCATATATGAGAAAATCTTCCTCATTTCTATCCGTTAATGAAGAAATACCAATATAAATTTGTTCGGCTTCATCTTCCGTGTCTTCTGTAAAATCAATCCGTCCGAAATATGGAGAATTCTTTAGCCTTTTTAATGTTTTCAGTTCTTCGTCAACTTTTCCGTGGATATTTTCTTTTTGGGATAAAAGTTCTGCCTGTTGTTTGATGCTGGCTTGCGTTTCGATAACATCATCAGGTTCATCCAAATTAATTGTTACATCTTCCCAAAAGTTTTTTCGGAGTTCAATGACGCTTTCCTTTAATCCCGAAGCCCTAGAGTATAACTTTTCCGCTTTACAGTTTATTTCATGGATGACATTATCCACTCGATGTTGCTCGTCCGTACGGTTATCAGCCTTATTCATTCTATCAGCTCCGCTCATTTTTGATGTTTATTGACTTTTAATAAAATGTTTGATATAATAAAATTGGATATTTTTATTATGAATATTAGGTTGTCCTAACTAAATAAGTGTACCACTATTACTTATTCCAAGCAATAAGTAATTTTATTTTTACAGTACCCTCATTATCCCCTATCTTCCTCAAGTCTTTTTTACAAATCTTCCTTATTAAAAATCGTTTAACCTATGATTTGCATTCGATTGCAATTTTCAGACGAATGAATCTAATCTATGATAAAATGGTTGTACAATAAAAGGATGGAGGGTTCAAAGAATGGCAAATCATTTTCCCGTTATGAAAGAAGCGGAAGAATTTTACTATCCCGGAAATACAACGGGGGTTCTTGTGATTCACGGATTTACCGGTACAACCCAGAGCATGCATTACCTTGACAAGCAATTTTCAGAAGAAGGGTTTACTGTATTCGGGCCGCGGCTGACCGGCCATGGAACTGACCCCGAGGATATGGAGCAACGTACATACCATGATTGGATCGAAACGGTGGAAAACGGATTGGACAAGCTGCAGGCCACATGTGAGGAAGTATTTGTAGCCGGGCTGTCTATGGGCGGCACACTGACACTCTATCTGGCGGAAAACCATCCGGAGATAAAAGGCATTATGCCGATTAATGCAGCAACGCACATGCCTGATTTAATTGAAAATTATGAGTCTCTTAAAGATGCGGAAACCCGGTTTGTGCCGGGCATCGGGTCGGATATCAAACAGGAAGCTGCAGAAGAGTTGGCTTATAAGCAGACTCCGGTCAAGTCGATGAAAGAATTGATTCAATTAAGCGATCTAGTGAAAGAAAAACTTCCAGGGATAACGGCTCCTGCCATGATTTTGTCTTCTGCTGAAGATCATGTTGTGCCCCCTGAAAACTCACGGGAGATTTATGAATCCATCTCATCTGAGGACCGGGAATTTGTGGTGCTGGAAAACAGTTATCATGTCGCAACACTGGACAATGACAAAGAGCTGATTGCAGAGAAGTGTGTGAAATTTATCAGAGATAGAATAGAGTGAATTGAATTTAAATAGAGAAGGTGATGGAAAGATGCTGGAAGAATACGGCTTGAAACGTGTGACGCTTGATCTTCCATTCCGGCTTGATCATGTGAATTGCTTTTTGGCAGAGGGTGAGAACGGCTGGATTGTGATAGACGCCGGCTTACATAACGACCAGACAGTCAAGCGGTGGGAAACCGAATTGTATGGAAAGAACGTTACCGATATTATTGTGACGCATTATCATCCGGACCATTTCGGTTATGCTGGCGGGCTCCAGGCAGAACACAATGCACGGATTCACATGTCTGAAATAGATTATAACGCTGCTTTAAACGCTTGGGATCAGCAGTTTTTGGACGAGCTTTCACATAACTATTTGCTGGCAGGCATTCCAGAATTGCAGGCTGAAAAAATGCTGAATAATACGAGGGAATTTGTCCCGATTGTAACGCCATATCCGAAAGTGGATCATTTTTTAGAGGATGGTGACATCATCACGATTGGCAAGTATGACTATGAGGTATTTGCGACACCGGGACATTCGGATGGTTTGATAACGTTTTATAATAGGGAGAATAACGTCCTTCTTTCAACAGATCATATTTTGCCGAAGATAACGCCGAATATTTCATATTGGTTTCACGGTGATCCCAATCCTTTGGCACGGTATTTGGAATCATTGGATCACATAAAAAGACTTGATGCGGATTTAGTAGTTCCTTCACATGGTGATCCATTTCACGGTGCTAACGACCGCATAGCGGAAATAAAGGCCCATCATGACGAACGGCTGAATCAGACGCTCACGTCGCTAGGCCGTGGCAGCTCCGTCTATGAGGTTTGCAAAGAGCTATTTCAAAAAGAACTTACGGTTCACGAGATGCGGTTTGCGGTTGGTGAAACACTGGCTCACCTTGAATATTTGCGATACGAGGGAGAGTGTAAAAGAGAGCTCGGTGATGGCAAGTATCAGTATTATTTGTAGCCTGGTAGTTTAAAATGAACTCTCGTGAGCAGCAAGGCTGAAATTTTCTCCCTCCGGCAGAAGTTCCTGTTTTGGGGCAGAAGTCTTCTTTCTCCGGCAGAAGATTTTTTCTTCGGGCAGAAGTTTTTTCTCTCCGGCAGAAGTACCAGCTCTGGAGCAGAAGTTTCTATACTCGGGCAGAAAAATTCTTCTTCGGGCAGAAGTTCTTATTTTCCGGCAGAAGGTGCTCAACTTCCGTTTTCTCTTCCGGCAATAGTGGTGTCCGTGCTCGGGCGTTGTTCAAAGACAACCTTCTTGTTGACGGTTTCTTTATCATTAACGGGAAACGTTCGAATCATGTCTGTAATCCCCCCACCGTGCGGCGGCAACCGCTTCACTGGTACCGGGAAAATTCAATGGGCATAGTTTTCCTTGATCGTTTCAATTTCTTCCATTAAGTCGCTGCCGACTGTCTGCTCTGCTTCATTGTAAACCGGACGGAGAGCTTTCCGCCATTGTGCACGTTCTTCTGCTGACAATGTATAAATTTCAAGCGACTGATTTGATCTGATTGCTCGGGCATGCTGATCGTTGATTTCGATGGCATGCCTCCGCCCCCATGCCGTTGCTTCATGCATGGCTTCGTTAATTGATTCCTGAACCTGTGAAGACAATCCGTTCCAAAAATCCCGGTTCATTAATACGCCGTAGCCAAGGTAACCGTGATTGCTGATCGTGAGATACTGCTGATGTTCGTAAAACTTTTTTGTATTGATGTTGGATAGGGTGTTTTCCTGCCCATCCACAAAATCCACTTTAAGATTTTGATAGGTTTTATTAAAGGGCAAAATACTGGTGCTTGCATTCAATTGGTTGAATTGCTCTTGGATCACAGCGCCTGGCATTGTGCGGAAGTGAAGCCGGCTGAAATCGTCCGGTGTGCGGATTACAGATTCCTGAGTAGTGATTTGTTTGAATCCATTATACCACAAATCCAGCCCTTTCACGTTTGTATGTTCCAGTCCTTCAAGCAGCGCTTTTCCAATCTTACCTTCATAGGCCGCCTCTACAGCCCGGTAATTTGGAAAGGCAAAGGGCAGGTCAAGAATTTGCCATATCGGATAATGCTCACTGATTTTTGCAGTTGCCGGAGCTATCATTTCGACACTTCCGTTTTGGACAGCTTTCCATTCATTCGCGTCATTATATAGTATGGCATTAGGAAATATATGAACTTTTACTTTACCGTTTGTTTTATCTTCAAGGAGTGCTGCAAACTTTGTAGCCGTTCTTCCTTTTGGTGTATTTTCAGCTGCGACATGACTGAAGCGGATAATGATTTGCTCCTGCAACCCTTCCTGTTCGTCATCATAATAGGTGTCGGAAGCAATCCCTTCCATATCAAATCCAATCATTACAGCAGAGATAATTCCTGCTACAATAAACGATAGAATTATAACAAAGTTGCGCAAATCATTCACCCGCCTGTATATAATGGTACTGCCAATTTTATCATATTATTTTGATTTTTGTTGATTTATAGGAGGCGTTTTGAAATGGGATTAAAGAAGCTGCCGATACGCCTTAAAATTATGATTTTATCGTTTGGTATTGTGCTGTTTTCCTTACTGATAGGCGGGATTACTGTTATTGGCAATAAATACGAGGGTGAAGAAGAACAATTGGGTGAGCGGGGACTGATGACAGGCAGAATCGTGGCGAATTTGCCTGAGGTTAAGAATGGTTTGATACAGCCAGATGGATGGGAAACCGTTAATCCAGCTGTGGAGCAGATGCAAACAATTAATCGTGTTGATTATATTGTTGTTTTGAATATGAACCGGATTCGCTATTCCCATCCGCTAGATGAACAGCTCGGGACAGTTTCTTCCGGGAAAGATGAAGGTGCAGCATTTGCCGAGCACAGCTACGTCACGAGAGCTAAGGGGGAACAGGGGACTGTTGTACGTTCCTTTGTCCCAATCATGAACGACAATCATGAACAAATCGGTGTGGTCATTGTGGGTAATATGCTGCCGTCATTTCTGTCAATCCTATCAGCGATCCGTGTTGAAATCACTGTCATTGCCTTATTGACACTGGCATTCGGTATTGCAGGCTCCTATCTTTTGGCAAGGCATGTCAAACAACAAACCTTTTTTATGGAGCCGTATGAAATGGCACGTGTGCTTGAAGAGCGTACAGCTGTTTTCCAGGCGATGCATGAAGGCGTAATCGCCGTCGACCGGAACGAAAAGCCGGTTGTCTTTAATGAAAAGGCAAAAGGGATATTAGGTATTGATGGGAAAGTGAATGGCAAGCCACTGGAAGCGATGTTTACCAATCATGAAATCAGCAGACATCTCAGAAAGAAGTCAAAAAAGTTTAATGAAACGGTCCGCGTCGGTGACCGCCTGATTTTACTGAACCGTATTCCAATCAAAGTGGAAGGAGAGGTTGTCGGTACAATGGTCATCTTTCAGGATAAAACCGATGTGACTAAAATGGCTGAGGAATTGACTGGAGTGAAAGCATTTGTTGACGCACTGCGCGTGCAGAATCATGAATATATGAATAAACTGCATACAATCGCCGGTCTCATTCAATTGGATCAAAACGAACGAGCTTTGGAATATGTCTTTCAAATGACCGATAAACAGAAAAAGCTTTCAAAATATATTTTGGAGCGGATTGAAAATTACAGCATTGCCGGTCTGATCATCAGTAAAATCCGCAGAGGCGGGGAACTGGGTATTGACGTCACGCTGAATGAGTCAAGCAAACTTGAAACATTTCCTGCAATGGTCAATGATCATGATCTTGTTAAGATGCTGGGAAATTTGATCGAAAATGCGTTTCATGCTTTAAAAGGATTCACTAATGCTGAGAAGCATGTTGACATCACAATTATACAAAATGCTGACAGATGTCTGATCGAAGTTGCAGATAATGGCACCGGTATAACTGAAAATGATCAGCACCACATATTTGAAAAAGGCTATTCAACGAAAAAAGGGGATGGCTCCGGCCTTGGACTTTATTTAATTAAACAGACGGTAACGAAAGCAGGCGGTACGATAAACGTTCATTCGTCAGTGAATAAAGGAACAGAAATGGTTATCGAACTGCCAATGCAGATGGGAGGGAAAACGGCCAATGAAGCAGTCAGATAAAATCAGTGTATTATTAATTGAAGATGATCCGATGGTTCAGGAAGTTAACAAGCAAATGATTGAGAAGGTTGAAGACTTCCAGGTGATAGCGGCCGCCGCGGATGGGAATAAAGGATTGAATATTGCAGAAAAGCAAAGTCCTGATCTCGTTGTGCTTGATATTTTCATGCCTGAACTTGATGGAATCCAAACTTTAAATAAACTTCGCAGTGCAGAAATGGATATTGATGTTCTCGTCATTTCAGCAGCAGATGATACAGACACGATCAAAAAGGCGCTGCAGTATGGTGCGATCGACTATATTATCAAACCATTCAAATTTGACCGACTGGTTCAAGCTTTAAATAAATACAAAGCATTTCTGCGCCAATTTTCCCGGTCAGCCAGAACCGAGCAGCAACAGCTTGATGCGCTGATATCACAAACCACTGACAAACAATATGATACATACCTTCCAAAAGGATTAAATCAGCAAACACTGAAACAAGTAAAAAGTTATTTAGCCGGACAGACATCATCTGTATCGGCAGATGAAACGGCCTCCTATATCGGAATTGCCCGCGTTACCGCAAGACGTTATCTTGATTACATGGTGAAAGTTGAACAGGCGGAAATCCATTTGCAATACGGGGAAGTGGGGCGTCCGATTAATCGCTATCAGCTAAAATGATCAGATCAAAGACCAAAAAGACCAAAATGTCCATTATGTTCGTAATATTTAAAAACTTAATTGAAAGCGTTAACATGGAAGAAATATTTAAGTGGGGGGACAGGATTATGAAGAAAAATCTTGTTTTTATCAGTCTATTTCTTATGATTATTTTTCTTGCAGCCTGTGGAGGCGACAGCGAGTCTGCTGAGGGGACGGAAGAATCAGGCGGCGGTGGTGAATCGCTTGTTTTTGGGACCGGGGGGACATCCGGAACATATTATCCAATTGGCGGTGCCCTGAAACCGATTTTTGAAGAAAGTGACCAGGTCGGTAATGTGACAGTTGAGTCGACCGGTGCTTCGGTTGCCAACATCCAAAACATGCAGGATGGATTAAACCAAATGACGATTATTATGAGTGATGTTGCCTATGATGCATTGGAAGGAACAGGCCAGTTTGAAGGCAATCAAACAGATATCCAGGCAATGGCCGGTATGTATCAAAATGTCGTACAAGTTGTAGCGATGGCTGACAGCGGAATTGAAACGATTAAAGATCTGGAAGGAAAACGGGTCGGTGTCGGTAAAGTGGGCTCCGGTGTTGAACAGAGTGCACAAAAAGTGTTAGAGGCAGTCGATTTAACTTACGATAACCTTTCCAAAGTAACACATACCGGATACGCTGACAGTGTCCAGGAAATGAAGAATGGCACGCTTGATGCTGCTTTTTTCACGTCCGGTGTTCCAAATAGCAATATCACCGATTTGAAACAGCAAAATGAAATCGTATTCGTTGAAATTAAAGATGACGTTGCTTCAACGTTAATGGACAGCTATCCCTTCTATAAGGAGTATACGATTCCTGCCGGGGATGAAGCCATGTATAACCTTGACCAGGAAGTAACCACTGTTGGCATTCAAAATATGATTACCGTTTCACCGGATTTGAGTGAAGATCTCGTTTATGATCTGACCAAGCGTTATTACGAGTATCTTGGCAGTGATGAGGTTTCGATCAGTGCATTGAATCAATTGCCTCGCGAAGATATAGCCAAAGGTTTAGTCGCACCGCTGCACCCTGGCGCCAAGAAATTTTATGAAGAGAATGGCATGCTGGAATAGTCGATGTTCCGAAGATATAAAACAGGCTTTTCTTTAGCACTTCTTATTCTGGTTTTAATCGGGGTGATGTTTATCCCGGTAAAAGCGCTGACTATTTTGAACGGCGGGCAGAAAGTTTATGCTCTATATTTGAAAGAGCAATCCTTTTCCATTCAGTGGACACATTCAGTCGAAAAGGAGGATTGGATAGAGTATTTTAATATCAGGGATGATGTATTGTATTTAGAGTCAACCAAATTCAAAACGTTCGGTGCAGGTGTTCCATCTCAATCGGAACACCCTGCCGTTTTAAAAGATGGCTGGGTTCATATGGATGTTCAACGGGAAATCGGCGAAGCGCTGGTTGTCCGTTCTCATCAGTTGAACGACTATCAACTGGCGTTTGGAAGTCATACCTATGATTTAAAACCAAGTGATGAAGCGTACACGATAACCGTAAGCAAAGCACCTTTACATTTTATATTATTCACACATTTGAAGCGCATTGTGAGGTGAGGGAATGGATAAGGATCAGAAATCAAAAATTGAGGACTATGACCGTGAAAGCAACATCAGAACTAATTATCCGAAAAGCATCGGTATTTTCATAACCGTTGCTGGAGCAGCGCTTGGTTTGTTCCATTTATATACATCATACGCAGGGTCGTTAGTGGATATAAAGCAAAGGAGCATTCATTTATATGTGCTGATGCTATTAGGGTTTTTATTATATCCGCTTATTAAAAAAGGGAGTAAGAACAAAATACCATTTTACGATTATATCATCGCTGGCTTGGCAGCAGGAGCCGGTCTTTATATGTTGTTTACCGCTAATCGAATTATTGAATCAGGCGGTCAGATCAATCAAGTGGATTTGTACGTCGGGTTTGCTGTGCTGATTCTGCTGCTGGAAATAACCCGGCGTGTTACCGGATTGGGATTGACCTTGCTGGCGCTTGGATTCCTTATTTACGGTTTTTACGTTAAACTGTCTGTATATCCGGAATTGACAGCTCCTGTCGTTCTTAACGTATCAGAAGGCATCATTACCCAATTGGTATATATTACAGAAGGTATTCTGGGTACCGCTATCGGCGTTTCAGCCAGTTATATCATTCTATTCATTTTGTTTGGTGCGTTTTTAAGCAAGTCCGGCATGGGGCAGATGTTTAATGATTTGGCAATGGCTGTTGCGGGACATACAAAAGGCGGCCCTGCTAAAGTCGCTGTCCTGTCGAGTGGTTTTTTGGGTTCGATTAACGGATCGGCTATTGCCAACGTTGTAACAACCGGCGCATTTACCATTCCATTAATGAAGAAAATCGGCTATCATAAAAATTTTTCGGGTGCAGTCGAATCAGCCGCAAGTGTCGGCGGGCAGATATTGCCGCCGATTATGGGCGCAGCGGCATTTATTATGGCTGAAAATCTGGGGATACCATACACGACCATTATTCTTGCAGGCATCATCCCAGCTTTGTTGTTTTATATTGGTATTTTGCTTCAGGTTCATATCCGTGCATCAAAACTTGGATTAAAAGGGCTGAACCGGGATGAACTTCCGTCCGTTACGGGAGTGCTGAAAAAACGCGGTCATTTATTGATTCCAATGGTTATTTTGTTATACTTGCTGTTCTCAGGTAAAACACCCTTTTACGCAGCATTCTGGTCCATCATTGCAACTGTTATTATAACGGGAACAGGCAGGATGCTTGTGATAAGTGCAGCCGTTTCCATGTTTTTAATTTTTGAACCGCAAGTCCGTGCGATTTTATCCGGTGCCAATATGCCAAGCATTCGGGACAATTGGCTTGAGCTCACTTTAGTTGTAGTCGTTCCTTTAATTGTTAATCTGATTCGTAAAAAAGCAGGTGTTAAGGCTGAGGAGATCAATGTCAGGTCATTTGTCGGCGCGCTGGAGGATGGTGTCAGGACGACTATTCCTGTGGCTATTGCCTGTGGTGCTGTCGGCATCATTGTGGGGATTGCCTCACTTACCGGTGTGGCACTGGAAATCGCCAGTACAATCGTAAGCCTTGGTGAAGTAATTGACAGCCCGGTTGTCCAATTGCTGATCACTCTGGTGTTGACAATGGTTGCATCGATTATTTTGGGTATGGGGCTTCCAAGTATCCCGACATATATTATAACGAGTACAATGGCCGCGCCAATATTGCTTCAGCTTCCTTATTTCAGGGAATTGGCAGGATCTGGTGAAACAGCGGTATTTGTTGCACATATGTTTGTATTTTATTTTGGTATTTTTGCCAATATCACACCGCCTGTTGCGCTCGCGGCATTTGCCGGATCTGGTATCAGTGGCGGTAATCCGATGCGGACAGGGTTTCAGGCTATGAAACTGGCAATTGCCGGGTTTATTGTACCGTTCATGTTTGTGTTCTCCAATGAAATGCTGATGATTGATGCCACAATCTGGAGTGTTCTCTTAATAGCGGTAACCTCATTGATAGGTGTCTTACTATTATCAGTTGCAGCAGAGGGACACTTCAAGGTTCCGCTCCGCTGGTATTTAAGAATAATAGCAATTGTCGGGGCATTGTTTTTGATATATCCGGGAATATGGACGGATGTTGCAGGGTTAATTGCATTCACCTTGGTAATTGCAAACCGCTTTACTAAAAAATTGAACAGGAACCGGCCTCAATCGCAGAACAATGATGTGTCTTTAATTGATTCCGGTTTTTGTGAGGAGGTATTTAAATGGATCTTGGTCTGAAAGATAAATCCGTCATTGTATTGGCGTCCAGCAAAGGACTGGGAAAAGCAACCGCCAACCAATTTGCTTCAGAGGGAGCACGCGTATATTTGGCCAGTCGCGATGAAGATGCGCTGGAAAAAGCGGCAGCAGAAATACGTGAAGAGACAGGTAATCCCAATGTGGCGTACAGTGTTTGTGACATTAAAAATGATGATTCGATAAAACAACTGGTTGCTAAAGCAGTCAGGGATTACGGATCAGTCGACGTATTAGTCAATAATGCAGGTGGTCCCCCGGCAGGTACGTTCGACGATGTTGATGATGATGCCTGGCAGCATGCGTTTGAGCTGAATCTTCTGAGTTTCATCCGTGCGATTCGGGAAGTCCTGCCTTATATGAGAGAGCAGGGCGGAGGACACATTTTAAATTTTGCTTCTTCATCCATCAAGCAGCCAATCGATGGGCTGATTTTGTCAAATACGTTCAGGGCCGGGATTACCGGACTTGCTAAAAGTTTGTCGCAGGAACTCGCGGGCGATAACATTCTGATTAACACAATTGGCCCCGGTAGGATTGGTACCGACCGTGTCGATCATCTTGATTCGGTTCAGTCTGAAAAACTTGGCATGCCGATTGAGGAGGTCAGAGAAAAAGCTGAGAGTAAAATCCCGATCGGCCGTTACGGAGAACCTGAAGAGTTTGCCCGAACAGCTGTGTTTCTCTGCTCACAAGCGAATACGTACGTTACCGGACAATCACTCTTGGTTGATGGCGGGATGGTTAAGGCACTATAAAATTTAACCATATAGCGTTGTTGGAAAACGTTGGAGTAAAAGTGTTTATTAAAGAAAATCCCTAAGTTGGTATTAATAACCCGCTACGGAATATACTTCGCTTTCCGCGGGCGGCTGGTGAGCCTCCTTGTGCTGGCGCACTGCGGGGTCTCACCTATGCCTTTTCTCCCGCAGGAATCTCCGTATATTTCCTCCGATAAATCAGTTTATTGTTCGTGTTTGGAATTGATTGTTTTACATATATCTCACTTACTTTCCTACTTTTCAATTGCATTAAAAATTTAATGGTATTTTATGGATTTACCGGTCGATTTATTGACATAATCATGTAACCGCTTTATTATAATATGTAACGGGTTACACTAATCCGCCTTTATTTTTTCTTAAATCTGTAACCCGTTACATAGCATGAGTAAAGCAATAAATAAACGATAGGAAGGGCTTATCATATGGCAACTATCCGTAATGTGGCTGAACTCGCCAAGGTTTCAACGGCGACAGTTTCCCGGGTCATCAACAGCAATGGCTACGTGAATGAGGAAACCAAAAAGCGCGTCAAAGAAGCTATTGAACAATTAAATTACTTTCCGAATGATGTGGCGCGCAGTCTGTTTAAAGGCCGTTCAAAAATGATCGCGCTGTTTGTGCCTGACATTACGAACCCTTTCTTTCCTGAACTCGCACGTGCTGTAGAAGATGTTACAAATCGTAATGATTATACATTTGTGCTTTGCAATACAGATGGCGATATCGATAAAAAAATTGATTACTTGAATGCGCTGCAGCAAAAATCCGTTGATGGCTTTATTATTGTTTCAAGCTCACTTACGGAAGACCATCTGAAAAATATTCAGGCACCAATTGTCGCGCTTGACCGGATCATTAGCCCCGATATTTCCTCGGTGACCGTCAATAATCGGATCGGCAGCAGGGATGCAGTAAATTATTTGAAGTCAGTCGGCTGCAGACGGATTGCCCATATTGCCGGACCGGAACATGTCGACAACGCCATAAACCGCATGCGGGGCTTTTTGGACGAAGTAAAACATGAGGATTGGTTTGATAGCGATTATGTGGTATCGGGTGCGTACAATTTTGAGATGGCACGGGAAGCTGCTATAAATCTATTAACTAAAAATCCCAAAATTGATGGTATTTTTGCTGGGAATGATTTGATGGGAGCTGGTGTGCTGAATGCCGCAGCCTCACTGGACATAAAAGTGCCGGGGGATCTTGCGGTAATTGGCTTTGATGGGATCACCATGAGCGAAAGGGTTACACCGGCATTGACGACAATGGCTCAGCCTATATACGATATCGGGGCGAGGGCTGCAGAAATCCTGATTGAACAAATAAGGTCAACGTCCCAAGTTGTTATGAGAGAAGAATTTAACGTTCAATTAACTGAACGGCAATCGACGTTAAGAAGGGAGCAAACGAATGAGCACTAAACCAAATGTATGCATTGTTGGCAGCATTAATATGGACTTAACGGTAACAACCGATAAAATGCCGATGCAGGGGGAGACAGTTCTCGGCGAAGAATTTTTTACCAATCCCGGCGGCAAGGGAGCGAATCAGGCAGTTGCGGCAGCACGAATGGGAGCCGATGTGGATTTCATCGGTGCGCTGGGTGAGGACGCTTTTGGAAAAACCCTTCGCCAAAACTTTACCAATGAAGGTATTCGGACGACAGGCATTGAAACAATCCCTAAGGTATCGAGCGGGACAGCAACAATTATCCTGTCCGAAAATGATAACCGTATTATCGTAGCACCTGGGGCCAATAATCATGTGACACCTGAAATCGTGAAGAAACATCAAGACCTAATTAAAAACAGCGACATGGTTCTTATGCAGCTCGAAGTACCGATGGAAACGATTGTGAGCACCGTGGAAATCGCTGCAGCAAGTGGTGTTCCGGTAATACTAAATCCCGCACCATTTCAGTCGCTACCGGAGAAAGTCCTGAAAAACACTGCTTACGTGACACCTAATGAAATTGAACTGGCAGCCATGAAAGAAGATCCGCTGTTTGATTCCATTCAGGAAAGGCTGATTGTGACGCGCGGTGATAAGGGTGTGTCGTTTGTTGAAAATGGAACCGGGCGGGATGTCGGAGGATACCGTGTAGACGTAACTGATACAACAGGTGCCGGGGACACGTTTAACGGTGCATTAGCCGCAGAACTTGCCGGCGGGGCGAGTCTATCGGATGCAGTTGCAGCGGCAAACGCAGCAGCAGCTTTGTCCGTTTCAAAGCTCGGTGCACAATTCGGAATGCCGTCCAAACAAGATGTTCAGAGATTTTTACAGGAAGGGAAAATGTCCGAATGAAAAAAACAGGAATGCTGAACCGCGACATCGCCTCTATACTCGCAAGAATGGGGCATACTGACTCAATTATTATTGCAGATTGCGGACTTCCCATTCCAGATGAAACCGTGACGATTGATTTGTCATTAACGCTTGGCATACCTGATTTTCTCTCTGTTTTCAGGGCAGTTGCGGAAGATATGGCGATTGAAGAAATGACACTCGCAGACGAAATAAAAACATCGAATCCAGCATTGCATAATCAGTTGAAGACAGATTATGCCGGGATTCCGGCAACATACATGTCACATAACGATTTGAAACACAACATTACGAATGCAAAAGCGGTCATCCGTACAGGTGAAGCTACACCATTTGCGAATGTGATTTTAAAATCGGGTGTTATTTTTTAGCATAAATAGGAGGTGAAATTATGGCTGATACACCGTTTGCGGAGATGCAGGGGATCAGTAAGTCCTTTTCAGGCAACCAAGTGTTAAAAAACGTAAACTTCTCGATTGATAAAGGCGAGGTCCACGCCCTGGTCGGGGAAAATGGTGCAGGGAAATCAACGTTAATCAAAATACTGACCGGGATCCATAAACGGGATGACGGTGCTGTCAGGATTAACGGAAAAGAAGTCCATTTTTCTCATCCGAAAGAAGCCGAACAGCAAGGGATTATGGTTATCCATCAGGAATTGAATATTATTCCGCATCTGACCGTTACCGAAAATATGTTTCTCGGCAAAAATATCGCTTATGGCAAAACCGGTATGCTGAATACAAAAGAAATGCGAAAACAGTGCAAAGCAAATTTGAAAAGGTTGGGAGTATCAACTATTGATCCGGATGATATTGCCGGGGAATTATCAGTCGGGAAGCAGCAAATGATTGAAATTGCCAGAGCACTATCAACGAATGCTGAGTTAATTGTGATGGACGAGCCGACTGCAGCTCTGACAGACCGTGAAATTGAAAGTCTTTTTGAAGTTGTTGAATCATTACGGAAACAAGATGTCGCAGTTATTTACATTTCACATCGGATGGAGGAAATCTTCCGGATTTGCGACCGTATTACCGTATTGCGTGACGGTGAGTACATCGGCACAGAAAATGTCAGTGATGTTGACTTCGATGCCATCGTCCGAATGATGGTCGGACGCGAACTGGGCGGGCGATTTCCGGAACGCGATTATTCAGGCGGTGATGTCATTTTTGAGGTGAAGAACCTGGCCAGAAAAGGGCTGTTTGATGACATCAGCTTTTCAGTAAAAGAAGGTGAGATTCTTGGTGTTGCCGGATTAATGGGAGCCGGGCGCTCGGAAATTATGGAGACGATATTTGGCTATACAGCAAAACAACATGGCCGTATCCATTTGAACGGAGAGGAATTAACCATTAAACATCCGTCAGATGCGATTAAAGCGGGCATTGGTTTTATAACTGAAGACCGGAAATCAAAAGGATTGCTCACTGAATTTTCCATCGGAGATAATATTTCGCTGACGAATATGAAATCAATTTCCAATAAAGGGGTTATTTCGGTTAACAAAGAACATCGATTAATTGCGGAGTTGATGGACCGGCTAACAGTTAAGGCGACTGGTGCGGATCAGGAAGCTAAAGCATTAAGCGGAGGCAACCAGCAAAAAGTGGTTATTGCCAAATGGCTCGGGATTGAGCCTAAACTGCTTATTCTGGACGAGCCAACAAGAGGTGTTGACGTTGGCGCCAAGAAAGAAATTTATAACATCATGAATGAATTAACCAAAAGCGGTGTCGGCATCATCATGGTTTCTTCAGAGTTGCCTGAAGTATTGGGCATAAGTGACCGGATTATGGTCATTCATGAAGGAAAAATAGCGAATATATTCCATCATGACGAAGCCAATCAGGAAAAAATTATGACAGCAGCTGCAGGAGGTGAGTAGTTTGAGTTGGAAGCAGAACCTTTTTAAAGATTTTTCCAAATTGGGCCCATTAATAGGACTTATTATTATGGTTATTTTTCTCGGCTTTATGAGTGATGCCTTTTTTACACTCGACAATATTTTCAACCTGCTTCGTCAGATTTCCGTTAATGCTCTGATTGCATTCGGGATGACATTTGTTATTTTGACTGCAGGCATTGATCTGTCAGTAGGGTCACTGCTTGCTTTGGGGAGTGCACTGACAGCGGGACTGCTGACAAGCGGAATAGATCCGATGCTGGCGGTATTGCTCGGTCTGCTAATCGGATTTGGTCTTGGGGCCATAAACGGGCTGATCATTACGAAAGGGAAAGTGGCACCATTTATTGCAACGCTTGCGACGATGACCATCTTTCGCGGGGCGACGCTGGTTTATACGGATGGTATGCCTATAACAGGACTGTCTGACAGTTTCGCATTTGAAATGATTGGCGGAGGTTATGTTTTCGGCGTTCCCTTCCCAGTGATTTTGATGCTGGTCGTATTTCTGATTTTGTTTTTTGTCCTCAAAAAGACAGTGTTCGGCCGTCAGGTTTATGCTGTCGGCGGCAATGAGGAAGTGTCGGTTTTGTCGGGGATAAAAGCAGACCGTGTCAAAATATGGGTTTATTCTTTGACTGGAATGCTGTCGGTTTTGGCTGGCATGATCCTTACCAGCCGATTAAATTCAGCGCAGCCAACCGCCGGTGAAATGTTTGAATTGGATGCCATTGCAGCAGTTGTTATTGGCGGTACAAGTCTGATGGGAGGCCGCGGGCGGATTACTGGTACATTGATTGGGGCTCTGATCATCGGTGTTATCGACAATGGTCTGAACCTCATGAATGTTTCGTCCTTCTATCAACAGATTGTTAAAGGCGGCGTTATTTTGCTTGCGGTGTTACTGGATAGAAAATCCAATAAATAAATTTAAGGAGGAATTTCAAATGGCTGAATGGTTGAAAAGATTAGGGCTTTTGGCAGTATTGTTGCTGGTTGTCAGTGCTTGTTCAACGGAAAGTCCCGGTTCGTCGGATGATGGCGGGGAAAATTCTGAAGGGTCTTCAGATGATTCAGTGAAAATCGGTCTGTCCATTTCCACTTTGAATAATCCATTTTTTGTGACATTGCGGGATGGTGCAGAAGCCGCGGCGGAAGAAGCCGGGTATGACATAGTGGTGACGGATGCACAGGATGATGCATCAACACAATTGAGTGATATTGAGGATTTATTACAGCAAAATATTGATGTTCTGCTGGTTAACCCTGTTGACTCTGAAGCTGTTGTCACTGCGATTGAATCCGCTAATTCCCAAGATGTGCCGGTTATTACAGTCGATCGCAGTGCGGAAGGCGGCGACGTTGTAAGCCATATTGCCTCTGATAACGTAGCAGGCGGGGAGATGGCCGGTGAATTTATCGCGGATAAACTGGATGAAAGCGGTAATCTGGTTGAGCTGCAGGGTGTACCTGGTGCGTCAGCCACACGGGAAAGAGGAAAAGGGTTCCATAATATTGCTGACGAGATCGACGGGCTTGAAGTTGTTGCCAAGCAATCAGCTAATTTTAACCGCTCGGAAGGTTTGAACGTTATGGAAAATATCATTCAAAGCACTGACCAGATAGATGCCGTATTCGCCCACAACGACGAAATGGCACTTGGGGCAGTAGAAGCGCTCCAATCCAATGGCATGCTGGAAGATGTGACCGTTGTTGGCTTTGATGCCACAGACGATGCTGTTGCAGCTGTTGAAGAAGGAACATTGGATGCAACAATTGCTCAACAGCCGAAGTTAATCGGAGAAAATGCGATAGACGCAGTCGGGTCTGTTGTCAGCGGTGAATCTGTCGATGAGTTTATTCCGGTTGAACTGCAGATGGTCACGGAATAGCTGCTGTACGAGGAACCGGTCACTTCATTTAGGGGAGGTGACCGGTTTTTT